>JAZRWY010000001.1:0-9756 GCA_045599945.1 Anaerovoracaceae bacterium
GCCTTTCTCTGAGGTATTGGTGCACCTTCAGTTTAAAGCTTGGAAAGAATATTGTAATGACTTTTTATTGGTTGAAATGAATTATCTACAATTGGTTGATTTAACTGGGCTCAAAATGGTTGAAATCGCCGAGCTCTAACAGTGCATGCACCTTCCAGACAGGAAGCGAGACACCGGTGATCCAGGTGGCAGAAAACGGAGAGGAATTTTCTGTCAGCTGTGCAGATTCGGATCCCACATGCATCACATACTGTGAAGCAATGGTCAGGGCAGGAACAGGACATCTGGTATTTACCAATGACAATTCCTTTGCCATTGAAATCGTTCTGACTGCGCAGGACTCGTCAGGGAATTCTCTAGTGCAGTCCATTTCAGCAGGAGAATCCTTTGAATGGCAGGAGACAAAGCAAAAGACCTGCTATGTGATCGGCATTCGTGCATCCGTCGAAGAGGGAACGGAAATACATCTGAAGGTACAGGAGAAATAGGGGGAAAGACATTTGAAAGAAATGATCAAAGACATGGCAATAGCCATTGTCGTTGCACTCATTGTGGTGCAGTTTGTACGGCCGACCATCGTCAACGGGCCGTCCATGGAATCCACGCTTCAGGACAGAGACTATCTTCTACTGTCCCGGCAGGCCTATCATTCGGAGCAGCCGGAGTATGGAGATATTGTGGTAGTGCAGTGCGATGCGCTGGATGAAAAGATAATAAAGAGAGTCATTGGACTTCCCGGAGATGAGATCAAAGTGGAGGACAATAAAGTCTACAGAAACGGAGAACTGCTGAAAGAAACATATATCAAGGAGCAGGGGGTAGTGCCCGGCGAGGTGGATATAACGGTTCCCGAAGAAGAAGTGTTTGTGATGGGAGATAACAGGGGAAACAGCATGGATTCCAGGGTGCTGGGATGTTTGCGTCAGTCCGACATCTATGGAAAAGCCTTTTTCCGTGTATTTCCGTTTAAGGAATGGGGAAAACTGTCATGAAAAGAGAATACATAAAACCAAGAATTTATGATGCAAAAGGAATCACAGAGCATCTTTCGGAAATGGCTGCAAAAGGCTGGAAACTGAAAGAAAGCGGAAGCTTTCTGTGGTCCTATGAAAAAGCAGAGCCGGAAAATGTCCGCTTCTGCCTGAAATATGATAGAGAGAATACAGAAGAAATATCCGAGGACTGGAAATATGTTTCGACCTACAGCGGAATCAGGATCTATCGGTCGGAGAAACCGGAGGCAGCCGTAGTGGAAGAAGATAACGAAAAACGTTTTCTGGCAATGAATGCCCTGGTGCAGAAAAAGGTGGCGAAGCCGCTGATGACGTCCATCGGACTCTTTCAGTTTCTTTTTGTGCTATTTGGATTTGAGTGCATCCGGTATCCCCTGGATAATCTGGCGCAGAGGACTCAGGTGGCTCTGCTTGTCCTTCTGCCAATCTTTCTGATCTATTCCATCTGGGAACTTATGAAGACCCGCAGCTGGAGTAAAGCGGCAAAGACGGCCGTGAGGGAAGGAAAGGAGATTCCCCAGGTGAATACCTTGTTCTTCCGCAGATTAGACATGGCGCTATGTACCATATGCGCTTTACTGCTGGCACTGCTCATCATTGATCCGGCCGGGAGCAACGGCGCAGAAAACCGGCTCATAGCCATTGCGGTCATTGTCTTTCTGTTTTTAACCATCTGGATATCCAGCCGCATGGAAGACCGCCTGGCACAAAAGGGTGCAAGCAGCAGAAAAATATTTGGCATGAAACTTCTGATGGCAGCAGGACTCATTGTAATGCTGATCATACTAACTGCCATTGTTGTGGCATGGGAACTTATCCTTGGGGATAATGACGGACTATCGGAGGAGGCTCCGGTCAGCGCCGCGCAGCTGGGGATGGTAGAAGAGATTACAGAAGAGGATGCAGACTATTCGGTAGAGGAATCCATCCTGATGAAGAAAGTCAGCGTCTATGAATTTGTGGATGAACCGGAATATGTCTATATGGACATCTATGCAGCCAGAGTCAAGTGCGGATGCCTGCTTGACTGGTGCCTGGAACGCACCATGAAAGCTACGGACGCCCAATGGAAGGCAGAAGAAGATTCTGCCTGGAATGCAGACCGTGTATATTTCTGCCTGGATCCGGTCGATGATGAAACGCGATGGCTGGTAATAAAAGATGATATAATTCTATTTGTATATCTGTCCGAAGTGCCGACCAATCAGCAGAAGAGAATCATCTCGGAAAAGATGATGAAAGCTGCAGAATAGCATATGTTTTTCATCCATGCAATTCATAAGTCTGCGGAATCTAATGCGGGTGCGGCTTCCATAAAAATCATTCGACGAATGACTTACCCGGTGATAATATATATGTATGGATATTACCAGAAACAGATGGGAAGTGAATCAATCAATGGAAAAGGAATATATGACAGCAGACGAACTGAAAGAAAACAGAAAAAAAGAACGGGACGAAGTCAGAGATTTTTTAAAGAGACTTCTGGACCGTTATGAAGAGATGGATGCAGGAGAAGCAAATCCGGGCATGAATCCGGAAACAGAGGGAAAACTGAGAGCAGTGGAGATTCCGGAGGATGGAAGAGACATTGACCGGATCGGATATGAACTTATGGAATATGTTTTCCGCACAGGGCATCATGTTTCGAATTCAAAATATATGTCCTTTGTACCAAACGGGATATCTCCATATTCTTTTGCAGGTTCTGTCTTTGCAGAAATGTGCAACTTGTATGCAGGAGCCAGCCAGTTTAGTCCGGGAGTTGCCATCATTGAAAAGAAACTCATCCAGTGGATGAGTTCTCTTGCAGGCTTTCCAAAGGAAAGCGGCGGCATTTTCACGTCAGGCGGCTCACTTTCCACATTGACAGGAATGATAGCAGCCAGAAATAACAGACTCACGGAAGAGGAATATGCAAGCGGCGTTGCATACTGCTCCGACCAGACCCACAGCTCGGTAAAGAAAGGCATGATGCTCATGGGACTGAGAAAGGACCAGTGCAGAATCATTCCGTCGGATCAAGACTATCGCATTGACATGGAAAAACTGGAGCAGGCCATCCTGGAGGATCTGGAGGCAGGGAAGAAGCCATTTCTTATGATTGGTACGCTGGGAACAACTAATACCGGCTCCATTGACCCTTTGAGAAAAATGGGCGAACTGGCAGAAAAGCATGGACTGTGGTTCCATGTGGATGGCGCATATGGCGGCTCCATCCTGCTTTCGGAGGAATATAGAAAACTGGCAGATGGCCTTGAACTTGCAGATTCTCTCACATGGGACCAGCACAAGTGGAGTCTTCAGACATATACCTGCAGCTGCATCATTGCAAGAGACAGGAATACGCTGATCCGCACATTTATAGAGCATCCGGAATATCTGGAGGATATTCAGGACCAGGTGCATGTGGATGCCTGGGACATGGGCATTGAAATGACAAGGCCGGCAAGAGCAATCAAATTGTGGTTCTCGCTGCAGGCCCTTGGCAGCAGATATTTCGGAGAGATGGTGGAACGGACGATATATAATGCAGAAATTGCGGCAGAGGAAATCGGGAAACTTCCCGGCTGGGAAATTGTTTCTCCTCCGATGTGCGGCGCATTGAATTTCAGGTTTGCGCCAAAAGATGTGGACCCATCCTTGTATGATGAAATCAACAATGAGATTGCAGCCAGACTGGCAAGGGATACCGATGCCTACCTGGTGACAACGGCATTAAACGATCAGAAAGTCATCCGGATGTGCACCATCAATGATAGCGTAACAGATGAGGATGTGCGGGAGACCATCGGATATCTGAAGGGTATTGCCGAAAAAGTAAAACAGGAGATCTAGAAACTAGCGCAGCAGAGACTGTCCGGGCAGGAAACTCTGCTGTTTTTTATGCAGACATGTCGTGGCGGGAAAGAATCTGAAAAAAGATGCAATAAAAAGTTTTCCTCCGGTGTATATATAGCAGATGACAAAAAACAAAGAATAAAAAGAAAGAGGGAGGAATAAAGACATGAAAAAGAATTTACTGAAGAAAATTCTGGTAATCGGTCTTGCGCTTGCTGTAATGACAGGAATGGCAGGATGCGGAAGCGAAAAAGAAGAAACTGCTCAGTCAGAACCCCAGACGGAAGCAGTTCAGGAAGAAGGCGGAGAAGTTAGTGCAGAAACGGATGCACAGCAGATTGCACTGAGCGATGCCGGATTAACGGCAGAGCAGGTAGCCGGCATGAAGGTTGAGATTGAAGGCGGTCTGTATGAAATAGAATTTATCGACCAGAAAACGAATGTGGAATATGGATATGAGATTGATGAGGATGGGAAGATCCTTGAAAAAACCCTGGAATTCCGCGGTGTAGACCTTTCGGGAAATAATATTTCAGAATCTGAAGCAGCCGATGTAGCACTCAAGGATGCAGGATTCACAAAAGAAAATGTGATTAATCTTTCATCCGTCATGGATGAAGGTGAGTTCGATGTCCGTTTCGCAGACCAGGCGACAGGAGATGAATATGACTATGAGCTTGCTGCAAATGGCGCAATTCTGGAAAAGAGCATTGAATATGGCGCAATAGATGTATCTGCTGAAAGCCAGAAGAAGAAGGATTTCAATAAGGACGCAGCAATTGAAAAGGCACTGAAGGCTGCAAAGACCGATCAGAGCGGTGTATCCGGTCTGCAGGCAGAAGCAGAAGATGGAAAGTTTGAAGTGGAATTCATCAAAAATGACAACGGTGCAGAATACAGCTTTGAATATGGCAAGGATGGAAGCCTGCTTGAAAAAGGCGTAGACTTTAACCGGACTGCAGATCCGGGAGCAGCTACCCTGTCTCAGGAAGATGCCATCGCAAAGGCTGCAGATTTTCTTGGCATGGACCAGCAGACGGTAGCAAACGGAACAGTTCGGCAGGATACGGACGACGGCGAGACAATCTATGAAATAGAATTCAAGACTTCCGACTGGTATTATGAAGTGGACGTTCATGGAAAGAACGGAAAAGTTCTGGAATGGTCCAAGGACAGAATCTGATTGAAAAAGGAAAATGAACCATAATCTTCTTTCTGTGATATAATAGAGAAAAGGCAGCGCATCCCGTTATGACGGGACTGCGTGTACACATGCCATCCGAAGCGCCATATAGCTGAAACACGGCTTAGGAGAGCCGTTTCAGCGCGGTATCGTCTGGTGTGTACGTAAAGGAGGAAGAACAAAATGAAAAGCGGAAGCATCGGTATCATTCTAATTATCGCTGTCATCCTGATTGTAATCATTGTGCTGGTTATAAAGACCAAAAAGAAAAATGCCAGAAGGCATGAGGACGCGCATGACCCTACAGAGGATCAGCCAAAGAAGGAAGTGAAGAAGGAAGAGCCTGTTTTCCAGGCGGCGCCTGCATCCGAACCATTGGAGAACAATCCTGAAGTGGCAGAAGCAGCGAAAGATGAAGGTCCAATCGTACTTGAATAACGAAACAGAGCATCCGGAATCTTATGGATTTCGGATGCTTTTTAATTGGAATCATCTGCAAGCCCGCAGAGTAACTGGATCATCTGGTTTGCATAGCAGACATAAGGAAGATAAGAGACCGCAAACTGAATGCTGAAAATATGACGGCCGCATTCCTTTACCATTGTCTGATCTGCTTCGAAAATCGGAAGCATGCCTGATGCTGCATGGGGCTCTCCTTTTTTCTGGAAGGAGAAGCAGCTACCGGAAGCATTCATCATCAGCTGGTTGATTTTTTCAGAAGATACGGTGTCTGTTTCGTCTTTCAAAACGGCATTCATCATCAGCGTGGATTGTTCCGGTGCGGGAATGCACTTATGTGAAACCAGGAATCTGTCTTTTGTTTCCGGAAGAACAGAGGCAAGAGCAGAAGGGATGGCAGAAAAATCAGCAAACTGGTTTTCCTCTTCCTTTCCAAACAGCGTAATGAAGCACGTGCGTATTTCCTTATACCCACTCAGTATGCGAATAACCGGTGCTAGGCAGCTGGCTTTGCTTCCGCCGCAGGAGAGTATGCGTTCTTCCGGCAGGTGATCATTAGCGCCGGAAACAATGACAGGAATCCGGTCATCTGCATATTTGGTCAGAAGAACTCTTGATGCTCCGGCATTGAGATGAAGCTCCGGATGATCGTCAGAGTCAATGACGACATCAATGGAAAGATCTTTCCATGGCAGATGATCAATCTGCTCTCCGGAAAAATATTGTATTTCCTGTTCGTCTACAAAAATAGAAGATATTCCGAAGATGATGCGATGATGTCCTGCAAATTCCTGATAACCGGGATTCTTTATAAGCGAGGCTATCAGAGAAGAAAAGTCTTTGCTACTGTGTATGGCAGCTATTTCCAACCCTGATGCGTCAAGAATCTGCATGAACAGATATTGTTCGAGTCTGTTAAAACCGCTGAGTGCAATTTTCATAAGTCAACTTCCTTTCTGGAGAAAAAAATATGGGCATATGAATTCGGCGGCAGGGAAACTGCATCCTGTGGAATTTTGTTGAATTCATATACCCTTAATCTGCATAACAGTCTGTCGCTATTTGGATTCTTCCAATACTTCAGCTACAGCAGACAGCGTACTGTCGATATCTTCCTTTTTATGTGCATAGGATATGGTAAGACGCTTAGGCTCTGCCGGTGCCCAGTAGTGACCTTTTTCTATCATTTTCTTACGGAATGCAATGGACTTTTCGGCATCGCCACGTAAGATATCTTCATGATTATTAAATGGTCCCTTTGCCCAGATTGGAACAGAAATAGAGCCGTATCCGATGACAGTAACTTCGTCCTCATACTGGTCAAACAGTTTCTGCATATTTTCTCTAAAGTAGTCTCCCAGAGAGAAAATGTGATCAAATACAGGTTCCTTTTCCAGAACGTCAATGGTTGCAATGGCGGCTGCCATGCATGCCGGATGTCCGTTGGTCGTTCCCTGGAAACTTACATCTCCGCCAGGGTTTGTACTGAAGGTGTCCATAATCTCTTTCTTGCCTGCGATATATGCAACAGGATATCCGTTACCCAGTGCTTTTGCAAGAGTCGTGAGATCCGGAGTCACCCCGCAGATCCCCTGATAGCCACCGAGGCCTACTCTAAAGCCTGTAATGACCTCGTCGAAAATCAGGATAATGCCGTGCTCGTCGCACAATCTTCTAAGCCCCTGCAGGAATTCATCGCTTAACCTGACGCATCCCAGATTGTGAGCAATCGGTTCTACTATCAGCGCAGCAATCTGGTCCTTGTTTTCCAGCATGGTCTGTTCTACGTTTTCCAGATCATTTAGCCTGCAGACAAGAGTTGCATCAATGGCAGGGTCAAACATTCCGGCTGAATTCGGATTCCTCTTGTACAGCTGATCCACCGGCGTATAGCAGTTTCTTAATACGTAATCATGCCATCCGTGGAAGCAACCCTGGAATTTGATGACCTTTTCACGTCCTGTAAATGCTCTGGCTGCACGGATTGCATGGTAAGTTGCTTCTGACCCGGAGCCGCATGAAAGAGCACGGTCTGCACATGGAACATGCTTACAGATTCTTTCTGCCAGTTCTATTTCCAGTTCTGTAACACCGATGCCGTACTGGTCGTGTTTTTCAATGGCTTTGCGAACAGCTTCTTTTACAGCAGGGTGGTTATAGCCGAGGATATATGGACCCCAGCATCCGTTATAGTCGATATATTTTTTTCCATCCCAGTCCCATAAGTAGGCGCCATCGCCCTCTTTCCACATCATAAATGGTTCCATGCTTCTGATGGAGGAGTTTACTCCGCCGGGCATGACTTTTCTTGCCCGATCAATCATTTCCTGTTTGTTCATTTCTGCTCCTTTCGTGCAACTGCTGCCAGTGCTTTCTTAACGATATCTTCATATGTAATTCCGAATGTTTTCATCAGATAATCCATTTTTCCAACTTCGCCAAACACTTCGTCCACTCCGACGGATTCTACCGGACATGGGCAGTTTGCTGCTGTATAATCTGTAACAGCACTGTAAAGACCGTTTGTTGTTCGATGGTTTTCAGCGACAACAAGAGCGCCGGTTTCCATGACAGCTTTCTGAACAGTCTCTTCATCCAGAGGTTTGATAGTGAACATGTCTATTACGCGTACAGATATGCCTGCCTCTTCCAGAATATCCGCAGCCTTGAGCGCTTCTGAAACCATAAGTCCGTATGCGAGAATTGTAACATCCGTTCCATCGCGCAGATGGTTTGATTTTCCAATTTCAAAATCGGTTCCTTCGACATATACGGAAGGAGCTTGTTTTCTTAATGTGCGGATGTATACATTTCCGTAGAAGTCTGCGCTTTTTCTGAGAAGAACTTCAAGAGCAACAGGGTCCGCAGGTTCAAGAATAGTAAAGCCGGGAATGCTTCTCATCAGTCCTACGTCTTCAAGAGGCATGTGTGTTCCGCCGTTCATTTCAGCACCTACGCCGGAATCCCATCCGATGATTTTTGCATTCAGATGTGCGTAGCCGCAGGACAGAAACAGCTGATCAAAGGCTCTTCTGGTAGCAAAGATTCCAAAAGCGTTCAGAAATGGAATCTGCCCTTCTGCAGACAGACCGGCGCAGATACCGACTGCATCTGCTTCCTGTATTCCGACATTCAGATACTGATCGGGACAGGTCTGGCTGAATGCAACCGATGCCATGGAGTGGCTGCAGTCTACATCCACTACCATAATACTCTCATTTTCTTTTCCCATTTCGATGATGGCCTTTGAATAGGCGTCACGCATTGCAACAGGAGAATTCTTTGTATAATCTGCCAGTTTAATCATTGAAAGCCTCCTTTCCCACAATTCCGAGGCTGTATCTGCGGTTGATTTCCTTTGTCGCTTCCTCAGCATCCTGCTGGTTGAAAGCCATGTGATGATTATTTTCATTTTCTTCTGCAAAGGTACATCCGATTCCCTTGACCGTGTCGAGGATAATTACTCTCGGACCGCCTTCAGCCATGCTGGATCTGGTAGCATACAGAATATCCTGTACATCGTTACCATTGATCCGGATGCAGGAAAGACCGAAGGACTCGACTTTCTTCTGAAGGTCGAACGGGTTGCATACTTCTTCCAGATAGCCGTCAAGTTGTCGTTTGTTGTTATCTATGTAGACGGTAATATTGGTCAGCTGCTGATGGCCAAGGAACTGGAACGCCTCCCAGATCTGACCTTCCTGAAGCTCTCCGTCGCCCAGGATGCAGTACACCCTGGAATTGCTTTTCTTTTTTCTTAAAGCTGCAGCCATGCCGCATGCAACGGAAACTCCTTGACCGAGAGAACCGGTGGACATGTCGATGCCTGGTGTTCTGACTCTGTCGCAGTGACTTGGAAGGTTGGTACCGCCTTTGTTCAGAGTATCCAGCTGCTGAAGAGGGAAAAAACCTGCAAGAGCCAGCGCTGCATATTGTGCCGGACCGCTGTGTCCTTTGGAAATGACGAGGCGGTCCCGTTCTTCCCATCTTGGATTCTGCGGATCATATTTCATGATGTCTCCATACAGAACAGCTAGAAGGTCGCAGATGGACATGGCGCCGCCGACGTGACCGCCGCCTGCGCTTCCCATGCATCTCAGTGTCTGGATGCGGATATCTGCGGCTAATCTGAAAATATCTCCAATATTTGAATCTTTCATGACAAATCACATCCTTTCAGTAAAACTGAATATTTGTAAATTTACCATATCACTATTTTTTGCCTTTCGCAAGGGTTAAAATGAAAATTAATCAATATAT
>JAZRWY010000002.1:0-10297 GCA_045599945.1 Anaerovoracaceae bacterium
ACTCCTTTTGGTTTTGTTTTTTTGAGCATTAACATTATACCAAATACAGGGGGTAATTGCTTTTTCTTTGCAAAAAGTCCTGTGACCCCTGAATTTACTTAGGTTTAGATAAAAATTTAAGATAGGTAGTTGACACTACCTAAATATAAGGGAGAGAATTGAAATGAAAAAGATTCTGATTACAGGGGGACCGACAAACGAGTTTATCGATGAGGTCATGAAGATTACGAACATGTCAACAGGCAGCTTATCCAGAACATTGGCAGGAGATTTTGCAAAGGCAGGCTATGAAGTAACGGCAGTATTTAACAACTCTGTCAATGTAGAAAAACTGGAGGGACTGGACAACATCAGCTATCTGTGGGTTGAAACAACAGATGACATGTTAAAAGCAATTGAGAGCGTAAAGAATGTGAAGTATGATGCAATCATCCATGCAGCTGCAGTAGGTGATTATACATCGGATTTCTCCTTCCTGCTGGAAGGTCTGGCAGAGGAACTTTTTGAAATGCTGGATCAGTTCAAGAGTGCAGAAGATATCCTGAAGGTTCTTGAAAACCCGAAATGCAAGATTGACGATTCCAGCAAGATTTCAAGCTATCAGAAGAACCTGACGGTAAAACTCGGCCTCACACCTAAGATTATCGGCAGATTAAGAGAATGGTTCCCGGATACACTGCTCATTGGATGCAAGCTTTTGGAAAATGTTCCAAAGGAAGAACTCTTCGATGTGGCAACCCATCTTGCTGAAAAGAATGACATGGACTATATCATGGCAAATGATCTTGCTGACCTGCGTCATGGTCAGATGTCGAGATATCTCTGCACAAAGGATGGATATACAGGCATTTCACTTGCAACTCCAGACGACATCTTCCGATTTGTTGATGAAAAACTGAAATAAGCGTCAAATGGCACAGACTGCAGACTCCTTCGGGAATCCGCAGTCTTTTTTCTTTCCATGGGCAGTTTTTGACCCTGTACATGGTATATGCTAAGTGTGAATTGTTAAGATAAACAATCTATGTTAATATATATGGAGGACTGTAATATGGAAACAGGAATATATGTACTGCTGGGAGTAATCATCATACTTCTCATGGCTGTTCTGGTTCTGCTTGTCAGAGTGATGGGCAGGATGAACGATGATGACAAAGATGAAGACCGGATTTATGAGGAGATGGCAAGGTCAAGGCAGGAGACCGTAGGAAACATTAACAGCGCGTTTTCTGTCATGGGAGACATGCTGTCGGACCATATGCGGGAGTCGGCAGAAGCCCAGGACAGAAGGCTTGCAGACCTGAATCACCGGTTTTCCAACATGGCTGTAGAAAACGAGCAGAAGCTTGAGAACATGCGGAAGGCCATGGAGGGAAGGCTGACTGCTCTCACGGAAGAAAACCGCATCCAGCTTGAGAAGATGAGAGAGACTGTTGATGAAAAACTCCAGAAGACCCTTGAGGACAGGCTTTCCCAATCGTTTCAGCTTGTAAGCGAAAGGCTGGAAGAGGTATATAAGGGGCTTGGAGAGATGCAGAGCCTGGCATCGGGAGTAGGTGACCTTAAGAAGGTCCTTTCCAATGTCAAGACAAGGGGCATACTTGGAGAGATTCAGCTCGGAGCCATCCTTGAAAATGTGCTACCACCGGATCAGTATGAGGAAGACATTGCGACCATACCGGGATCTTCCGAGCGGGTAGAGTTTGCCATAAAGCTGCCAGGAGACGGTGACAGGCCGGTATATCTTCCGGTTGATGCAAAGTTTCCTGCTGACAGATATTCAGATCTCATGGATGCCTATGATTCAGGAGACAAGGGGAGAATCGATGAGGCAGGAAAGATTCTGGAAGGATTCATTCGCCAGTCGGCAAAGGCAATCCACGATAAATATGTGCAGCCGCCGTATACCACGGACTTTGCAATCCTCTTTCTTCCAATTGAAGGAATGTATGCAGAGGTTGTAAGGCGCGGCATGGTAGACCAGCTGCAGAAGAAATACAAGGTGAACATTGCAGGGCCTACCACCATGGCAGCACTTCTGAACAGCCTTCAGATGGGATTCAGGACCCTTGCAATAGAAAAGCATTCCAGCGAAGTCTGGGAGGTTCTGGGCGCAGTAAAGACGGAGTTTGCCAAGTTTGAAGGTTCTCTGAAGAAGGCGCAGGAGAGAATCAATCAGGCCAACAGCGAGCTGGATAACCTTATTGGAACAAGAACAAACATGATGAACAGAAAATTAAAGGAAGTGGAATCCATCCCGGAGATGCAGGCGGGAGAACTTCTTGGAATAGAGGATAGATCATGAGCATATTTGCCATAGGAGACCTTCATCTTTCTTTTGATGAGAGAGTAGATAAGCCCATGGACGTATTTGGACATCTATGGGACGGTCATGAAGAAAGACTGAAGAAAAACTGGATAGAGAACATTTCTGACAGGGATACGGTGATTCTTGCGGGAGATCTTTCATGGGCCCTTCAGAAAGACGAGGCATATAAGGATATCGAGTGGATTCATGAACTCCCCGGCAGGAAAGTGGTTATTAAAGGAAACCATGATCTGTGGTGGACAGGGATCAAGAAACTGAATCAGCTCCATGAGGATGTATATTTCCTGCAGAATACATTCTTTGATGCTGAAGGGACTGCAATCTGCGGAAGCAGAGGATGGACCTGCCCCGGTTCAGACAGTTTCACCCAGAAAGATGAAAAAATATACAGGCGTGAACTTCTCAGAGTGGAAGCTTCCCTGAAACTGGCAAAAGAGGAAGGATATGAAGAAATCATAGGGGCGCTTCATTATCCGCCGACAAATGATAAAATGCAGGTTTCAGGATTCACAGAACTCTTTGAGAAATATGATGTGCGGAAAGTAGTTTATGGACATCTTCATGGACCTGATGTATTTGGAAACGGATTGCAGGGAAATCTAAACGGTGTCAGTTATTCATTGGTAAGTCTGGATTATCTGAAGGCGATGCCAATGAAGGTGAAGGAGTAAAAATGAAAAGAGCAATACTAATTGTGACAGATAGCCTTGGCGTAGGAGCACTTCCTGATGCTGAGCAGTATACGGACAGCGGTGCAGATACTTTTGGACATATCGCTGACAATTTTGAACTTAAGATTCCAAACATGCAGAGGCTGGGCTTTGGAAACATTGATGACGCTGCAGGAGGAAGGTTTAAGATTGATGCTCCCGAGGGAGCATATGCAAGGCTCATGGAGGAATCCAGAGGAAAGGATACTACAACCGGCCACTGGGAGATCATGGGATTGAAGACGGATGTGCCGTTCAAGACCTACCCGGATGGATTTCCAAAGGAGTTTATGGATCTGTATGAGGAGGCCATAGGCATAGGCACTCTGGGAAACTATCCGGCATCGGGTACAGTCATCATCGAGGAGCTTGGCGATGAGCATGAGGCGACAGGAAAGCCTATTGTATATACATCTGCTGACAGCGTATTTCAGATTGCAGCCAATACAGATGTAATACCTCTAGAGAGACTCTACGAAATGTGTGAGATAGCAAGAAGCATGCTGGTTGGTGAATATGCATGCGGAAGAGTGATAGCAAGGCCTTATGTGAAGCTTCCTGACGGAACAAGAAAGAGGACATCAGACAGGCATGACTATTCGGTAACGCCGCCTGCACAGACAGCCCTCGATAAGATTGAGGCGGCAGGAAAGACTGTTTATGCAGTCGGTAAGATTGCTGACATTTTTAACGGCAGAGGAATTACGGAAAGGGTCAAGACAAAATCCAACATGGACGGGATAGATAAGACCATTGAAGCCATGAACATGGATTTCGAAGGATTCATCTTTACGAATCTTGTTGAATTCGATTCGGAATATGGTCACAGAAGAAACCCGCAGGGATACGGACAGGCAATCAATGATTTTGATGAAAGACTGCCGGAAATCCTGGGAGCGATGAAGGAGGGAGACGTTTTAATGATCTGCGCAGACCATGGAAACGACCCGGTGCATCACGGTACAGACCATACGAGAGAATACATTCCGTTTGTAGCATATGGAAAGGAAATAAAGGCGGTGAACCTTGGTACAAGGAGATCATTTGGCGACATCGGAGCGACCATCTGTGACATGCTTGGAGCTGAGGCGCCATCGACAGGAGAAAGTTTCCTTGCGTTAATAAGAAAAGAGGATTAAACCTATGACAATGTATGAAATAATAGAGAAAAAAAGAGATGGAGGAATCCTCTCAAAGGAAGAAATAGAGTTCTTTGTCACTGGGTTTACGGATGGGTCCATTCCCGATTACCAGGCGGCAGCACTTCTGATGGCCATATATCTTAAGGGACTGACAAACGAAGAAATCTATACCCTTACAAGAGCAATGAAGAATTCCGGTGATGTCATCGATCTTTCGCCGATTGACGGGATCAAGGTGGATAAGCACTCGTCCGGCGGAGTTGGAGATAAGACGACATTGATCGTTGGACCTCTTGCTGCAGCATGCGGAGTTCCGGTTGCAAAGATGAGCGGAAGAGGCCTGGGATTCACTGGCGGAACCGTAGATAAGATGGAATCGATTCCTGGATTCAGAACCGCTCTGGAGCCGGATGAATTCATGAATCAGGTCAACGATATCGGGATGTCGGTCATCGGACAGACGGCACATGTTGCTCCTGCCGATAAAAAAATGTATGCCCTTCGTGATGTCATTGCAACTGTAGACAACATGGGGCTCATTGCATCATCCATCATGAGCAAGAAATTGGCATCAGGCGCCAATGCAATACTTCTGGATGTTAAGTGCGGAGATGGCGCTTTCATGCAGACGCCGGAACTTGCGGAAGAACTTGGCACATTAATGTGCCACATCGGTGCAGATGACAAGGTTCCTACAGCAGCAGCCATCACCGATATGAATCAGCCTCTTGGATGCGCAGTGGGAAACAGCCTGGAGGTGATGGAAGCCATCGAGACATTAAAGGGAAAGGGACCGGAAGACATCACGGAGCTCAGTCTGAAGCTTGCAGGAATGATGGCATACATGGGCAGAAAGGCAGACTCTGCGGAAGAAGGCTATGAAATGGCAGCTGAGGCTCTCCGCTCGGGAAAAGCTCTTGAAGTATTCCGGAAGTTTGTAAAGGCCCAGGGAGGAGATCCTTGCATCGTAGATGATTATTCAGTATTTGGAGAGGCAAAGTACAAAGCTGATCTTGCAGCAGACAGCTCTCTTGCTGGCTATGTGGGAAAGATCCATGCAAGGCAGATTGGAATCGCCTCGCAGCATCTTGGAGCAGGCAGAGAAAAGAAGGAAGATGACATTGACATGAACGCAGGCATCTATCTCTACAAGAAGGTTGGAGATGAAGTAAAGGAAGGAGACATCCTTGCAACCCTGTATTCCAACGATGAAGCGAAGCTTCAGCATGCAATAGAGGAAGCCATCGCTGCATATGAGATTTCAACTGAACCTGTTGAAAAGTCAGTTCTTGTCAAGAAGATCATTGGACCATTCATTTAAGGAGAAAAACGATGAATCAGATAATCACATTTCATAAGCCGGAGGAGGAAAACGGCTACCTTGGAAACTGGTGGATACAGAACTTTGCGATGGATGGAAAGACATTCTCATCCATCGAGCAATACATGATGTACGAGAAGGCAAGGGTCTTTGGAGATAAGGACATCATGGATGAAGTGATGACCCTTACGGATGCGCAGGAGATCAAGGCTCTTGGCAGAAAGGTAAAAAACTATGATGATCATGTCTGGAACGGAATCCGGCAGATTGTTGTTTTCAGGGGAGTCATGGAGAAGTTCAGACAGAATGACGATATCAGGAAGCTGCTTCTTGAAACAGGAGATGCCATTCTGGCTGAGGCGGCAGGAGATGATAAAGTATGGGGCGTAGGCCTTGACATGAAAGACCCGGACAGATTGGATCCTTCCAAATGGCAGGGAACAAACTACCTTGGATATATTCTCATGGAAGTAAGGAGACTTCTCAAAACAGAAGCATAGATAGTAGCCATGGGGGCTGTCACATTTGCGGCAGCTCCCATATTTTTGTCCGCTGGCGGTTTCATTTTATGTTATTCGATAGTATAATAAAAAGATTAGAAACAATAGGTGAGGTTGGATATGTTTAAAAAAGGAATATATAGACACTATAAAGGAAACCTGTATGAGCTTGTAGATGTGGCGACTCATTCAGAGGACCTTTCGGAAATGGTCGTATATAGAGGGCTCTACGGAGACAGGAAACTCTGGGTAAGACCTGCATGCATGTGGAATGAAGAAGTGACAGTGGACGGAAAGACTGTGAAGAGATTTGAATTTGTGGAGGAAAGCAGATGAAAAAACTATTGATTGTTGTGGATTATCAGGTGGATTTTGTTGATGGCGCGCTTGGATTTGAAGGAGCGGAAAAGTATGAGTCTGTCATCTGCGAGAAAATCAGGAAATACAGGGCAGAGGGGTCTGATGTCATGTTTACATATGACATGCATCATGAGGACTATATGGAGACAGAAGAAGGGAAGAATCTCCCGGTTCCTCACTGCATGGATGGAACAGAGGGCATGGAGCTTTACGGAGAGGTAAGAGACATGAAGGAGGATTATGACATGATCTTCCGTAAGCCTGCATTCGGCTCCATTGAAATGGGAAAATACCTGGAGCATAAGAATTATGAATATGTTGAACTCTGCGGGCTGGTATCCAATATCTGCGTTCTTTCGAATGCGGTCATCGCCAAGGCTTCCATTCCGAATGCCCATATTGTTGTGGATGCAAAGGCAACAGGCTCGATGTCAAAGGAAATGGACGAAAAGACTTTCGATATTCTGGAAGGAATACATATAGAGGTTTTAAACAGATAAGGAGAGAAAAATGGAATTAAAATATGAGAACAAAAATGTATATAAAGAGGGGACCGATGAAAAAATCATCCAAGTGTTCTGTGAGAATTACAAGAGCTTTCTGAACATGTGCAAGACAGAACGTCAATGCGCACAGATGGGAGAAGAATATCTGAAGGCCTGCGGATTTGTTCCGTACAGAGGCGGAAAAATCCAGCCGGGAATGAAATACTATACAGTATGGAAGAACAAGGTTCTGATGGCATTCGTAGGCGGAAAGCAGCCTCTTTCAGAGGGAATCAGCATCGTGGCATCTCATGTGGACAGCCCAAGGCTTGATCTGAAGCCCCATCCTCTCTATGAGTCAAACGGCATCTGTCTTTTAAAGACCCACTATTATGGCGGAGTAAAGAAATACCAGTGGACGACAATTCCTCTCATGCTCACAGGAAGAGTCGTAAGGGCGGATGGAACCTATCAGGATATCACCATCGGCGATAGGGAAAACGACCCCATCTTCTATATCACGGATCTTCTTCCGCACCTTGCAGCGGACCAGATGGACAGAAAGCTGAGAGAAGGTGTCAAGGGAGAAGAACTGAATGTTCTTGCAGGAACCATCCCTGCAAAAGCAGAAGACGAAGAAAAGATTTCAGAAGCGGTCAAGCAGAATGTTCTTCAGCTTCTGTGGGATAGATACAGCATTACGGAAGAGGATTTCATAACCGCTGAGCTGACATTTGTTCCGGCATACAAGGCAAAGGATGTGGGATTTGACAGAAGCATGCTGGCAGCCTATGGACAGGATGATAAGGTCTGCGCATATACATCTCTGAAGGCTCTGATTGATGCGGATGCTCCGGAAAAGACCGCACTTTGCATCTGGGCGGATAAGGAGGAAATCGGCTCCATGGGAGTGACAGGGATGCAGTCAGACATGCTGAGAAATTTCCTTGGCAAACTGGCAGATGCCAACGGTGCATATATCTATGATGTTCTGGAAAATTCCATGTGTCTTTCTGCTGATGTGGATGCTGCATATGATCCGACATTCTCTGATCCATACGATGTCAACAACTCAGCGAAGCTTGGCTGTGGAATCGTGCTCACGAAGTATACCGGTGCAAGAGGAAAGTCCGGCACATCCGATGCTCCTGCTGAGCTTGCAGGAAAAATCAGAAAGATCTTCAATGATGCCGGAGTCATCTGGCAGATGGGAGAGCTCGGCAAGGTAGATAAAGGCGGCGGCGGAACGGTTGCTCAGTTTATCGCAAACAAGGGAATCGATACAATTGACTGCGGAGTTGCAGTGATTTCGATGCATGCTCCATATGAACTGGTATCAAAGGCAGACGTATATATGGCATATAGAGGATACAAGGCATTTTTAGAGGCTAGGTAATGGTACTACTGACAGCAGAACATATAAAGAAAAGCTATACGGAAAAACCGCTGCTGACGGATATCAGCCTGAGCATTCATGAAGGAGACAAGATTGGACTTGTCGGCGTGAATGGCAGCGGAAAATCAACACTCCTGAAAATCATTGCAGGTGACATGGAGCAGGAAGGCGGCACCATCATAAGAAATAACGAACTGAGGATTGGATACCTCCCGCAGAATCCTGAGTATGATGAAAAACTCACATGCCTTAATCAGCTCAGGGCATATGCACCTGAGATCGAGGACTATCTCCTGAAATCTGCACTCAACAGAATGCACCTTACGGATCATGATGCGCCCATGGGCAATCTATCCGGAGGGCAGAGGAAGAGAGTGGCGCTTGCCGCTGTCATGGTCAGGGATACCAACCTCCTGATTCTTGATGAACCGACGAACCACATGGACAACGATATCATTGAATGGATGGAGGAAAAACTCATCGAATACAAAGGTGCCATCTTCATGATTACCCATGACAGATATTTCCTGGAGCGTGTCACGGACTACATCTGTGAAATTGAAAAGGGAAAGCTTGTCACCTATGAAGGAAACTATGACAGCTATCTGGTTCAGAAGCAGGAGAGGCTTCAGATGGCCATGGCGACAGAAAGAAAAAGAGCTGCCATCTATAAAAAAGAACTCAGATGGATCCGGTGGTCTGCACCTGCAAGAACCACAAAGGCAAAAGGAAGGATCCAGAGGTTTCATACGCTGGAAGAGGGAAAGGAGACCTTTGAAGATCCCCATCTTGAAATTGGAACGGTTTCATCGCGTCTGGGAAAGAAAATCATTGAGCTGAAGAATCTGACAAAGGCATATGAAGGCAAAACATATGTGAAAGATTTCAGCTATATGATTCTTCGAAATGACAGAATCGGGATTGTTGGACCAAACGGCTGCGGAAAGACGACACTTCTCAGGATGATCATGGGTCTTGAAATGCCTGACAGCGGGCAGGTCGAAACAGGAGAGACTGTAAAGATTGGCTATTTCTCACAGGAGAACCAGCCGCTTGATCCGGACAAGAGGATCATAAAATATGTGGAGGAGATCTCGGATCATGTAAAGACATCTGATGGATATCTTTCAGCATCGCAGATGCTCGAGAGATTTCTTTTTCCGCCGCATATGCATTCGGTAAAGATCGGCAGATTATCCGGCGGAGAAAAGAGAAGGCTCTACCTTCTTTCGATACTCATGCAGGCACCGAATGTTCTCGTCTTTGACGAACCTACCAATGATCTGGACATCGATACGCTGACTGTCCTGGAAGACTATCTTGACGACTTCCCCGGAGCAGTAATCATCGTTTCTCATGACAGATATTTTCTTGACAGGCTTGTAATACGCACCTTTGCTTTTGAAGAGGATGGAACAATCCGGCATTATACCGGTGGATACAGCAAATATATGAACATGAAGGACGCGGAGGAGGCCTCAAAAGCCGATTTAAGCGTCAAAAACAGGAAGAAAGACAAAGTGACTGACAGAGGAAATAAAAAGCCTCAGAAACTTAAATTCTCTTTCAGAGAGCAAAAGGAGTTTGAAGAGATTGATGATGTGATTGCCTCCCTGGAGGCAGAACTGGAATCCGTGGAGCAGAAGATTCTGGAGGCGGGGTCGGACTTTGAACAGCTCACCCATCTTGCAGAAGAAAAAGAGGCACTTGACCTTGAACTTCTGGAGAAGATGGAGCGGTGGGAGTACCTCAATGAACTGAACGAACGGATTATAAAAGGGGAAACCGTTTGACTGGGAATCAATTAAATAGTATAATATGGATGTTATAGGCCAGTATAGCTCAGGTGGTAGAGCAGCACATTCGTAACGTGCAGGTCAAGGGTTCGAGTCCCTTTACTGGCTCCATGTCCAAAAAAAAGCATCCACGCGTCAAACGCGTGGTTTTTCATATGCGGGTGAAACCCTATGCTACCAGCGACGCGTAAACACGTAAATACAGTCCACCACCTGCATGCACTTTAACTACTATTTCTTTTTCTTGAACGGACCTGC
>JAZRWY010000003.1:0-13346 GCA_045599945.1 Anaerovoracaceae bacterium
TGCAGGCACGCCTTCCTTCTGCGCCTGCTTGACATTGGAATTCATAAATACGGTGCACCGGGTTCCAAGGTCGATTGGTGCGCGGGAATGCACGGCCAGTTCCGCAAATTCAGAAGCCGAATAACCCAGAGAGATGGCAAAATTCTCGATGAATGAACCGCATCCCGAAGAACAAGCTTCATTCAGGAGAATATTATCTACAATACCTTCTTTTAAGCGTATGTATTTCATATCCTGTCCGCCAATGTCTATGATGCAGTCCACTTCACTATCGAAGACTCTCGCAGCATATGTATGTGCGATGGTCTCCACTTCTCCCTCATCCAGGCCGAAGGCTTCCTTGAACAATTCTTCTCCATAGCCTGTGGCGCAGGAATATACAATGTCTGTCTTATTGTTCACTCTTTCCTTAATCTCTCGGAATGCCTGTTTCAGAACATTGACGGGCTCTCCCCGATTGCTGCTGTAGAAGGAATAGAGGAGTTCTCCTTCTTCCCCGATCAGTACAGCCTTTGTCGTAGTTGACCCTGCATCCACGCCAAAATATGCCTTCCCCTCATATTCTTCCAGCGGCAGGCGCCTGATGCGGTTTTGGGCATTTTTCTTCTGAAAAGCAGCATATTCTTCATCATCTTGAAACAACGGTTTCAGCCTGCTGTTTTCCATGGTGAAATCATCACTTGCTGCCGTAAGTGCAATCAGCTCCGAAAGTTTCAAAGCCTGCGCTTCTTTCGCTTTCATGGCAGTTCCCATGGCAGCAAATAGATGTGCATTCTTCGGAAATATTACCTGGTCATGAGAAAGACCAAGTGTCTGAATGAAAGCAGCTCTCAATTCCGGCAGAAAATGGAGCGGACCGCCAAGAAAGGCTACATTTCCCCGTATTTTTCTTCCACATGCCAGTCCGGATATGGTCTGATCGACAACCGCGCGGAAGATGCTGGCAGCTAGATCATCTCTTGAAATGCCATCATTGATCAGTGGCTGTATGTCGGATTTCGCAAAAACTCCGCAGCGCGCTGCAATCGGGTAGATTCTTCTGCTCCGCGCAGCATGTACATTCAGTTCGGAAGTTTCCATCTGAAGCAGTGCTGCCATCTGGTCAATGAAAGCGCCTGTTCCGCCTGCACAGATTCCGTTCATTCTCTGTTCTGCTCCATTGGTAAGAAATACAATTTTTGCATCCTCGCCTCCAAGCTCAATGATGACATCTGTATCTTCCCGTTCTTCTTTCATTGCAGTGGTGACCGCAATGACTTCCTGTACAAATGGAAGATTCATTCTGGAAGAAAAGGAAATTCCTCCCCTTCCTGTCACTGCAGGATAAACTGGGATATCTTCTGTTACTTTCATGCATTCCAGAAGCATTTCCAGTGTGGTATTTCTGATGTCTGCTCTATGCCTTTTATATGCGCTGTATACTAGATTGTGATTCTCATCAATCACAGCAAGCTTTACCGTAGTTGACCCTATATCCAATCCTAAATATAACATCGATTCTCCTCCACTCTCATTTTGCTTTCAGTTTACTGATTTCAATGTAAAATGGAATACAACTTCAGTATTAAAGAATCAATACGGAAAAAAGTATGATATACGTAATGAATTATACAAAAGGACTAGAATGGCCCAATCATAATGTGATATACTCTCGTAAGAACAAAAGAGAAAGGATGAATATCATCATGAAAGGTTCCATCAGAAAAGAAATGTTTCAGAAGATCTACCGGATGCTGGATGATGTATCTCCTGTGGATTATGACTGCGGAAAACTGTGCGGAAGCATCTGCTGCACCTGCGATATCTCAAATAACGAAAGTGACAATTATGACATGGGAATCTATCTCCTGCCGGGAGAAGAAAAAATGTTTACCAGAAAAGAAGAATGGATCAACTGGAACCATCTGCTGGCAGAGGACTATGAATTCCCGGAATCCTGGTCCGGGAAAGTATATTTCATCCGCTGCAGAAAGGCACCGGTCTGCCACCGGGAAATGCGCCCGATTCAGTGCAGAACATATCCGCTTGCACCCCATATTGACAAAAACGGCGTCCTCCATGTCATATTAAACATGGATCCGCTGCCTTATGAATGCCCTCTCATCAAGGACCGGATGAAGCTGAATGATGACTTCATAGAAAAGACATATGAAGCATGGAGCATTTTAATAAAGGATCCTCTGATTCGCGACCTGATAGAAATGGACAGCAGGAGCCGTGAAAATGAACGAAAAGATGTGATGTATGTAAAATAGCTGGCAGCTGCCAGCTATTTATTTTTACAGATGATTTAATTCTTTCTTTTTCAGCCAGATGAATGCAATGACCAGATATGTGATTCCAAGCACTTCTGCGAGAGGAAATGCCATCCATACTCCCGTTACTCCAACAAATCTGGAAAGAATGAAGGCTGCCGGAAGAATTCCGATCAGCTGACGGATCAAAGAGCTCCAAAGGGACAGCATGCCATGTCCTGTTGCCTGAAATACATTGGATGTCATGATGCCATAGGCTGCAGGGATAAAGCATATGCTGATGATGCGGAACGCATCCACGCCCATGTCCAGCTGTGCATCGGATACATGGAAGAAACCAAGAATCTGTGCAGAGAAAAGCTGGAATATGATGAATCCTGCTCCCATGATGGTAAATGCAATCTTCAGGGAGCATTTATATGCGTCCATGAATCTTTTTCTGTTCCTTGCGCCATAATTATATCCCATGACAGGAAGCGCTCCCTGGCACAGACCGAAGCATGGCATGAATACAAAGGACTGGATTCTCTGATAGATGCCAAGTATTTCAACTGCAGCATCAGAGAAAGCACCCAGAATTGAATTCAGCCCAAGTCCCATGACGGAACCGATTGCCTGCATGACAATGGCAGGTGCTCCCACCTGATAGATATCCTTTATGGTTCTTGTACTGAAATGAAAACCTTTAAATGTGATTTTCACATGGTGATCCTTGCTGAACATCAGATAACATCCAAGAATCATGGAAAACAGCTGAGATGTTACGGTTGCAACTGCAGCGCCTTTAATTCCCATTTCCGGAAATGGTCCGAGACCGAAGATGAGGATCGGGTCCATGATAATATTCGTAATGGCACCTGTAAGCGAGCATAGCATCGGAAGGATCATGTTTCCTGTGGACTGCAGAATCTTTTCGTTTGTAATCTGAATCATGATGAAAAGACAGCAGATGGTAGTAATCCTGAGATATACGATGCCCTGATCGATAATCGATGCATCTTCCGAATATGCATGCATGAAAATCTTTGCAAAAAAAGTGCCGAAAATGGCAAATAACAGCCAGTTTCCTACTGCAAGAAGATATCCATGGGCAGCTGCAGAATTAGCATCATCAAATCTTCTGGCTCCCAGCCTTCTTGCAATCAGGGAATTGATTCCCACACCTGTACCTACTGCAAATGAAATCATCAGCATGTTGATCGGAAAAATATATGTAATGGCAGCTACCGCTCCGGGAATGGAGGATACAAAGTAGGTATCTACAATATTGTAGCATGCCTGTATGAGCATGGAAAGAATGGCAGGCCAGGCCATGCTGAGCATCAGTCTGTTCACCGGCATGGTACCCATTCTGTTTTCCTGTGGAATTCTGTTTTCTGTCGACATTGGTCTATCTCCTCTTTTCGTACCCTATCATTATACTTATGAACAAATTAATTTTCAACAGAAACAAACAAATATCCTTTATGTTTTCCTATATTTGTGTTAATATTTAATCTATGTGATTCAAAGAATAAAGGAAAGAATATGGACATGAACAGGAAAGATATCTCAAACAGAAGAATCTTCGGCATCATCTCTCATCCCGATGCCGGAAAGACCACATTAACAGAAAAACTTCTCCTGCATGGCGGTGCCATCAGAGAAGCCGGAACCGTAAAAGCCAGAAGAAATGCAAAGTCTGCAACATCCGACTGGATGGAAATCGAAAAGCAGCGCGGCATCTCTGTAACATCTTCTGTCATGCAGTTTACCTATGATGATAAAATCATCACCATCATGGATACACCGGGACATAACGACTTTGGGGAAGATACCTACAGAATATTGACATCTGTAGACTCTGCTGTCATGGTGATTGACGGTGCAAAAGGCATAGAGGCACAGACAAAGAAACTGTTCAAGGTATGCGCCATGAGAGGTATTCCTGTATTTACTTTCATGAATAAATTTGACCGTGAAACACGAAATCCGCTGGACCTCATGCAGGAGCTGGAGGATATTCTTGGGCTTCCTACAACAGCAGTCACCTGGCCCATCGGCTGCGGACTGAATTTTGAAGGAATCTATGACATTCTGGAAAACAAAGTTGTTTTATATAAGCAGAAAAAAGAAATTGCCCTCGGGGAAGAAGGCGTATTCGGACCGGAACTGGAAGATCTGATCATGGGATATAATCTGCGCACATTAAGGGATGACATGGAACTGGTTCTCGGTGCCGGTAATGAATTCGACCAGGAACTTGTATCCGCGGGAGAACTGTCTCCTGTATTCTTTGGCTCCGCTCTTGCAGATTTTGGAACCACTCAGTTCCTTCATCACTATCTGAAAATGTCACCTCCTCCGGGAAACAGAAAGACGACCGAAGGCGAAGTATCTCCGCAAGATGATTTCTTCTCCGGCTTCATCTTTAAAATACAGGCAAACATGAATCCGGCACATAGAGACAGGCTGGCATTTCTCAGAATCTGCTCCGGAAAATTTGAGCGCGGCATGAGCGTAAGACTCTCCAGAACCGGAAAGGAATTCAAGCTATCTCAGTCGACTCAGCTGTTTGCCAATGAAAGAGAAACGGTAGATGAAGCTTATGCAGGAGATATTATCGGCATCTATGATACCGGAAATTACCAGGTCGGAGATACATTAACAACAAAAAAGGAAGATCTCTTCTTCGAACCGCTCCCTACTTTCCCTCCGGAACTCTTTGCTCTGGTATCTCCAAAAGACACCATGAAAGCCAAGCATTTCACCAAAGGCGTGGAGCAGCTGGCGCAGGAAGGCGCCGTTCAGGTATATAGGACGGAATACAACGAAGTTGTGCTCGGAGCCGTTGGTCAGCTGCAGTTTGAAGTATTCGAATACAGACTCAAAAATGAATATAACGCGGTCATCCGCATGGAGCCTCTGCCGTACCAGGTTGCACGATGGGTTCATCCGGAAGATCTGGAAGCGGCAAAGAAAACTCTTGATTCCAGAACGAAACTTGTATTTGATACCAAAGAAAGACCGATTCTTCTGTTTTCCAACCAGTTCACCCTGGATTACTACATGCAGAAAAACAGTGACATCCGGCTGATTGAAGCACTGGATGTACAAAACAGCTAATAAAATAGGACAGCAAAGAGGCTGTCCTTTTACACCTGCAAAGAAAACCCTGATGCGGTTTGGATAGCTGTAAATGACCTTGCTCTTCTCCTTCTCCATCTTCCTGGAACAGAGCCGTCTGCTCAGCATTCGTCTCATCCTCCGGTAGTTCTTCTGCAAAAGAAGAAACAGGCGCCATGAATACAGCTCCTGCTACCACGAATGCTAATAATTGTTTCATTTTAAGCATATATATTTACCCGGTTAAAGTCATATCCTGCATTGCTGCAGGATATGACCGTCTATCTTCTAGTCTTTATTAGTCAAAAAATGTTTCTGTCTTTTCTTCGTTCAGATACTTATCCAGAACAACATCCACATCCAGTTTCTGTTCCGGAGGTGCAGGGTCTTTCTTTCTTCCAAGGAAGAACAGGATAATACCTGCTGCCAGAAGCGCAAGACCGCCCCATTCCAGTACAGTCTGTACCTGCGGAATGCAGTTGCTGAACATATCATAATCGTCCGGACCCCATTCGCCGTAATCGATTTCATACCATCTCAGCCAGAACTGGCCCAGGAATGCAAGTGCACCGGATGCAATGGCAAATACACCGATTCTTGTTGTATCACCTTTTGCAAGTCCGAATCCGTTGATTGGATTGCCTTCCGGATCATTTACCGTAAATCCGCCATAAAGTTTCTTGAAGATGATATATGCAATCGGACCGGTTCCTACTGCAATCAGTCCTGTTGCCAGATAATCTGTACCATTTACAAGAAGTGCAATGATGGAAATAAGGATTGGTAAGCCGCAGAAATAGATCAGCGCCTTATTTCCGCCCTTGATCCAGTAAAGATTTCTCTTTGCACGATCTTCAATCGGAAGCTTGCTTCTCAGTTTTACTACGGAGATTGGAAGTATGATATACAGTGCAAGCATGAATACTACTTCCATACTAACCAGTGTTGTAAAGTCTGACTGGCATAAGATGTATGTTACAAGAGCAAGAGATAAGATACCTACATAAGGTACGCCTCTGTTCTTTGAAACCTTAACCAGGAACTTCGGGCAAAGATTGTCATCTGCCAGTACGAAGAATCCTCTTGAGCCGGATGCCAGATATGTATTAAAGATTGCACACTGTGAAATGATTGCTACAACCAGGAATATGTATCCCCAGATGGAACCCATGTGTGCTGTCAGAATGGTAGCATAGCCTACTGTTTCATCTGTAAATCCGCCGTCCGTTGACCATAATTCCCATGAACCTTCCGGTAAGGAACAAAGTCCTGCAATGGTAGGAAGTGCATAAGTCAGTGCTATCAGAGGCATTGCGTACTTCAGACCCTTAGGAATAACCTGCGGGTTCTTTACTTCGCCTGCCATATTGGATATGCACTCATATCCGCAGTACATCCAGATTGCAATGCAGATGCCGCCGCCAAGACCATCAACAATGCCGTAATCTTCCGGCATGAACGGCTCCACCGGATTGGTCTCCCAGTTCAGGAATCCGACGATTGCCACTAACAGAAATGCCAGAAGAATCAGGATGGATAAAATGGTGCTGACCGCTCCTACTTCCTTCAGTCCAAGAAGGTTGACGATGGTAAAGATGGCAATCATGCCGATCTTAAGCACCTGCTCAGACACTTCATTCATTGGCAATAACTGATTGACATAGCCGGCTACCAGTGCTACATATACACCATTCGTGATATATGTGGATACCGTAGCCCACCAGCCAGCCTGGAATCCCCAGAATTCACCAAATGCTTCCTTAACCCAAACGTAAACACCACCTTCGGATGGCATAACAGAAGAACATTCTGCTACAAGGGATGAGATTGGGTACGCCCAGATAAATGGGAATGAACAAAGAAGCAAAATTGTCATGCCGGGACCTGCTTCTGGTATCATTTCCTCGATACCGAACGCTCCGGCAGCAACAAGACAGTAAAGCATGAAAACGATTCCGGATACTTTTATGTCATGTTTTTTCAGTCCCGCAACACCTTGCTGTGTTACCTGCTGATCGTTCATTTTTTCTCCCTCCTTTAAAAAAATCAGAGAACTGCCTGCGCAGTTCTCTGTTCATTTGCCTGTTGGTTTTTCCACTTCGGCTCTCAACTCAATGAGTATCTCCAGAGTTTCGTCCAATAATCCTACCTGTACCTGTCGTGTTTTATGAACCTTTCATATTATCCGCCTCGGTCTCTATAATAGATGTCTCGGATTATCTTCTTACGATTTAGATAATTTTACCAAATATCCGCAAATAAATCAATAAGACGGAGCCTAGTTGAACAAGTTAGTGAGGAATATTGAGCAAGTTTGCCTAGAGTTCCTTCACCTGTACATCCAGTGTGATGCCAAGTTCTTCTGCATATTCAAAATATCTGTCCACCTGTTCAAAGGAAAGCATGTCTGTGGATATGAGGCCGCTTCTGTCGCCGAAATCTCCATTGATGAACATTTTAGAGAACAGATAGCCGCTCTGCCCTGTCAGATACATTTCAGCAGTAATCTTTGCACGCTCAAAGCTTTCTACAAATCCTGGCGCAGATACATGTCCTTCGACAAGAATATCCTTTCCATCCTTTTGTCCATAGGATTCAATGACCATGCAGCCGGAATCCAGAAGAAGACCTTCTTCGATGAACGGCAGAATCTCTTCTTCATACTTTGGCGCATGCGGAACATGGCTGAGGATGTACTTGAAAGGTGATATCATTTTTCCATCATATTCCTCTTCTTCCATGGAAAGAAGCCCTGCTTCATACAGCGGTTTTGCAAAATCCATGCCCGCTCCTGCGTACTTGAAATATGAATTCCTGCAGCCTTTGAAATAATCTTCTGCGTTAAAACTATACATGAATGGCTCATCATGGCAATGCTCTCTGAATATGATCGGTTCATCCATATAATCATACTGCCTGCTGATCGGATCTGAGAACGGCTCTGTATTCGCCAGTTTTCCATCCTTCATCACAACTGCAGTTTCACGCATGTCTGTTAGAGCGGTAATCGGCGACCACCAGAACGGCTGAAATCTTTTGGCATAGACACCTTCCCATACAATGTTATAGATTGTATCGCAGGTATCCAGATATTCCATGGTTTTTCTTGTTGCCGCACAGATGAGTCCAGGTGCGGAGCCTGTGCCGAATAATGCGAGCTTTCCAATCTTTTCGAATTTCTCTCCATAGATTTTATACATGGCCATGTAGCTTTCCCACCACTGCATGGTTTCCTCGTCGATACTATCCGGCGCTGCATATTCTTTTGAATATTCGCTTTCTCTCCAGGTTTCATACATCTGATCAGTTCCTGCATAATCCTGGTAGTTTGCCTTTACTGCCAGCGCTGCGTCCAGAACATTCTTTGCAAAAGGAAGCGCCAGACCGTTCACGATAAGGTCCACACCCTGCGCAGCTTCAATGATGCTGTCCAGATTGTTGGCATCCACCTGAACACCTCTTCCCTTTTTCATCTTGGCTACAACATGCTCTACTGCCTGAATGTCATAATCTGCACAGACAACCTCTTCGATTGCCGGCTCCTGGTCCAGCTTTAAAGCTGCTGCGGAGCCCTGTGCTCCTACACCTAATACTAATACCTTTTTCATCATATACCTCCTGATTCAAAAAAAGACAGATGGGTGTTCCCTCTGTCTCCTGTTTTTCTGCCTGTTGGTTCTATCCTCGTTGGCGCCGGCATGGCCGGTCTCTCCAGAATTTCCTCCTGCAACCTTCCATTGTACCTGTTAGATTCTTACTCGGCAGGCTTTTGCCTTTCATTTCTACTTCGGTCCTCTTTCGAGCGTCTCGGGCTGCAATCACCGGATATATTTACTTGCTTACATTATACAACAGGGAGTCTCAAAATGGAACACAATTATATCACACCATTACAGCCGCTTCCCATGACATGTTCCACTTCTTCCACCGCCTTCTGACTCTGCCTGTAAACATCCAGTTTCGAATCATCTCCTTTGTTATATAGCATTCTATAATAATCGCTGGCTTCTTCAAAGAAGTTCTTCGCCTCCATTACAGAACTTTCCGTACCGATTCCTCTGTATATGCATTCACCGATCTTCATGCAGATGTCCGGATAACATTCCATGGATTTATCTCTGCTGGCAAGTTGATGGGCAAGGATATAGCAGTTAAAAGCTTCTTTGTCATCCTGAGGTACATATTCTCCGATGCTGTACATCTCGCCAATCCGAAAATATCCCATGGGATCTCCTGCCATGGCAGCTCTCGCATAATCTTTAAAGAGTTTTTCGGGATCTATCTGTTCCGGTTTTGCTTCTTTCAATTTTTCGACTGCACCTTCGATTCCAAGGGCTGCCGCCTTATCGTACCAGAATGCCGCTTTTTCTTCATTCAGATCAACACCTCTTCCCATATGATACATGTCGCCAACCATCCGCATGGCCACACCGTTTCCTGATTCAACCGCGCGTTCGAGATATTTTTTGACGCGTTTTAGCATGTCTTCTTCGATGGGATCATCATCCGAAAACAGAACATAATCTGCTATTTCAAGGGCAGCATCCATGTCGCCACGCTCTGCTGCAATCAGTTTTTCATTAAAATATTCCATCATAAACCTCTCTATTCTTCATCATCATCAGAATTCTTACCAAGTTCTTCGAATAAGGCAGCAGGAATGGATTTTACGCCGTTTTCTGCCAGCTTCTTCAGGCAGCCTCTCATGAATTTTCTGGTCTCTTTATCCAGAGAAGCATAATTGTTTACAATAACAGGAATATAGTCCTGTATCTCGTTGATCAGGCTTTCAAAGTCCGAAACGCCCGTTTCTTCCAATACATCAAAGATGGTATTGATCATTTTTTCTCTTTCATCAAAAGAAAGATCATTCATGAAGCCGTTTAATGTCCGATACAGCATTTTCGAACCGTCGGTCAGCTGTCTCATGTATTCAAATTCCCCATCGCGTATGTTCCAGTTCAGCATGTTATGCTGGCCCAGAGAAATGGACCGGCTGCTTACAATTTTAATGTCTGTCTCATTTTCAAAAAGCATGCCGATGAGTGATGCCTGTGGAACGATCTTCACTACCCTGTCCTGAATTTCCTGAAAAGCAGGGCTTTTCATATCTTCAGCAGAAAAACCGGGGCCGTCAAAAGAGTAGATTTTTCGAATATGCTCCTTTCTGCTGCAGGCTGTAGCGGCATATACCGCCAGATTCCCGCCTTTCGAATGACCACCGACGATGATTTCGCCATCAAAATGTTCACAAACATGGTCCAGATATCTGGCTGCCATGTTCTGTGCCTTGGTAGAAATGTCCAGGGACAGATTCAGATCCTCCTTCCATCCGATAAAGGAATTATCCGTACCTCGAAAAGAAACATAATACAGCTGTTCTGTCAGTTCGTAGGTTACTGCAGAAAACTGGGTCTCCCGGTCCAGAAGATCCATGTAGGTATCCAGTTTCACATTCCGGAATCTGGGACTGGAAACACAGGAAGTAAATAATTCCATGGACTCCTCCCTGGACCTTATGATGCTGAACATGTGGTCAAAAAATTCTGCACAGAAAAGGTCTCGAACACAGACATTGTGTCGGGAATTGATGGCTGGAAAATCAGATAGATCCAGATAGGATAGCCAGGATAGGATTGCCAGGTCTATCTCATTTACCGGTTTATTTTCAAATGTATCCAGATGTGTGCGGACATATGAAATCATGAAACACCTCCTGTTAAGAAAAAAGACCCGGTAAAACCGGGCCTTTATTGAGCAATCAAATACTTAAATTATCTGTTGAATGCCTTTGCTCCAGCAGCCTTAGCGTCGCCAGTGAACTTGTCATCGCCAAATTCTGGTCTCTGGTGTTCTACTGGAACCATAAGAGTACCTGTACCATATGCACAAAGAATTGGTTCTGCAAGTACTTCTGCAGCTGAACCATTGATAACGTTTCCGTTTTCGTCCTTGGAGTCGATCATCCACTTGTATCCGAAGAACTTACATGTAAATGATGTGTTACCAACCTTTTCGATGTATCCGCCGTATTCCATCCAGTCGCCAGCATATACTGGAGCAGTATATCTAACTTCTGAATATCCTACGAATAATGATTCGTCACCGAATAATCTGATAGCAAGTTCAGTACCAACATCTCCCCATGCAGTTACGATGTGAGCGCCTTCTACTAATTCGCCAGCATAGTGAGCGTCACCTGATGACATTCTGTATTTAAGGCTTACATATGTTCCGATGATGTTTGATGTGTCGTTATCTCTCTGGATGCATTCCCATGGTGTTAAAGGTGTCTTCATTTTAATATCCTCCTTGAAAATTTAATATTTGATAATTTTTTAACATTAACATTTTATACCTAAGAGATATAATTTGTCAATGTTTTAAAGAGAAATTTATGAATTTTTTAGATAATTCATAAATTTCCCATTTTAACTTGTTAATACTAAGCGTTTTCTTCAGCTTCCTTATATGCTGCTAAAGCATCGATGAGCTTAGGAATAACCTTCTTAACGTCACCAACGATACCAAGATCTGCTACGCCGAAGATAGCTGCAGCTTCGTTCTTGTTGATTGCGATGATGTATTCTGAGTTTTCCATACCAGCTAAGTGCTGAATAGCTCCGGAAATACCACAAGCCATGTAAAGGTCAGGTCTTACTGTCTTACCAGTCTGTCCAACCTGTCTTGACTTTTCAATCCAGCCAGCATCAACGTTTGCTCTTGATGATGAAATTTCGCCGCCTAATAAGTCAGCAACCTTTCTTAATTCGTTGAAGAATTCAGGGGAGCCGATACCTCTACCACCGGATACTAAGTACTTAGCTTCAGTGATATCTACGATCTTCTTACCTTCCTTGATTACTTCCTGAATTTCTACGTTCATATCTTCAGGCTTGAATTCAAAATCAAACTTTCTGATGACACCCTGCTTACCAGGCTGCTTATCGATGAGCTTCATAACGCCAGGTCTTACTGTTGCCATCTGAGGTCTGTGATGTCTGCAAAGGATAGTAGCCATGATGTTACCACCGAATGCAGGTCTTGTCATGTGAAGTAACCATTCGTTTACGGACTTAGCACCAAACTTGTCATCATATTCGATGGTAAGCTTTGTGCAGTCAGCTGTTAATCCAGTGTGGATTCTAGCAGCTACTCTAGGAGCTACGTCTCTACCGATTGATGTTGCACCAAAGATCATGATTTCAGGATCTTCAGCTTCCTTGATTGCTACAAGAGCCTTTACGTAAGGTTCAGTTACATATTCCTTAAGCATTGGATCTTCTACATAGATAACTTCGTCAGCACCGTGTTCGATGATTGACTGAGCTACTGGTTCTACAGCATCGCCAAGAACTACGCCGATAACCTTATGCTCGATTCCAGCTTCTTTGTATGCAGCCTGTAATCTAGTAGCTTCACCAACAAGTTCGTATGAAACCTTCTGAACTTTGTTGTCACGCTGTTCGCAAATTACATATATATTTTTACTCATTTTATTGAAATCCTCCTATTAAATAATGTGCTTTTCTTCCATCTTTTCCATGATGATCTTTACAGCTTCTTCAGGAGTAAGGCCGTCGTACTTAACGCCCTGTCCCTTAGCCTGCTTCGTGAATGACTTAACAACATTTGTAGGGGAACCATTATTTCCGATCCAGTTCTTATCGATAATATCTTCAACTGCTGCGAAGTCGATAACCGGGATTTCCTTTTCATATGCATCGATAACTAAACCAGCGTGCATGTATCTAGGATCAGCAAGATCCTGGATAGCTGTAAGAAGGCAAGGGAGCTTAAGAGCGATCTTATGCTTTCTGTCTTCGTACTGTCTCATGATTGTAACAACGCCGTCTTCGATTCCAAGAATGTCTTCAACGTATGAAGCCTGAGGAACATTAAGGTTTTCAGCGATCTGAGGACCAACCTGAGCTGTATCTCCGTCGATAGCCTGTCTACCAGTGATGAAGATGTCAAATGCGCCCT
>JAZRWY010000004.1:0-33827 GCA_045599945.1 Anaerovoracaceae bacterium
GATTTATACCTCCTGGTAAATATTTTGAGCACTGCTGTCTTCCACAGGGAATTCGACTGTGTAATCACGTAAATAGAAAAGTCGATGCTTTAACAAACTGATTAACAGTAACAGACGAAAAGCTGTGGTCTGAGTCACCTCATAACAGTCATAGCTGTAGAGAAATAGGAACAAATCCACAGTGCCTTTTCAAAATATATCAGAGATGGAAACAAATGCCCAGTGTTAACTGGGAGAAAGGAAAATCCAATTACCATCTAAGATAATTGGATTATACGTGAAGAAATGATTAAACTACTGGCCTTTGATTTGGATAATACGCTTCTTGAAAGAAACAATGAGATTCCGGAGGATGTTTGCGAACTCCTTGAAAAATGCACAAATGCAGGGATTGATGTGGCCATTGCAACAGGAAGAATGTATAATTCGGCTCGCTTTTACAGTGAAAGGCTTGGCGGCGGTAGCACGATAGTCTGCTATAACGGGTCGCGTATTTATGAAAATGACGGCAGCATTATTCTCGAAAAGACTCTTTCCGTCGAAACAATGAGGGAACTTATTGCGTTTGGACGGAGAGAGGGGCTGTATTTGCAGTTTTATGAGGATGACAGAATTCTTGTTGAGCAGTTTGCTTACGGAACAAGCATTGATCCGGACGTGCAGTTTGCAGAGGTTATTGAGGCCGGCGATTTTGAAAAGTACAATTTGAAGCCATCTCCGAAAGCAATGTTTGTGGTTGAACCTGAAAAGCTTATAGAGTATCAGGACAGGCTGAAAGAAAGAATGGGAAACAGAGTGCATATCGCTCAGTCACAGGCCTTTCTGATAGAGATAATGCCTCCAAATGTCAACAAGGCAAAATCACTGAATCTGCTTTGCAAAGAGCGGGGGATTAAGAAGGAAGAGACCATGGCCTTTGGGGACAGCAGCAACGATATTGAGATGATAGAATGGTCAGGAATCGGAGTAGCTGTAGGAAATGCTAAAGAAAGTGTAAAAGCAGCTGCGGACTATGTCTGCATCGGTGAAAGATCGGCAGGAGTTGCTGAAGCCATAAGGAAGTTTATTCCTGAGGTGGGAAACGAATGATTATACGGGAGGATCACTGTTATGATAGGAAGACATGTAATAAAGACAAAAAGAGCATTTACCCTGGAGGAACTGGAGTAGTTTATGCAGGAACCCGCGGGACCACAAATGGGATCAATTTCACCTCAGGCTCAAAGGAATAGGTGAATATTTAGGAAAAACAAGGCTGAAAACACTGCATTTTCAACGACTTAGGCAGCATAATACAGTTTGATTGGTCGAGTGGGAATCTTTCATAAAAGGCAGCGTTAAAGACACTGAGAGATGGAGTAAAAGGTTTTCCGCTTGCAACATGCTTGCAACACTGTAATCACAAAGCCAGTGTTTTCGACGGGTTCAACATCTCAAAGAGATAGTCTTGCACGAGCCAATCAATTGGTTGATACAAACCCTCAGATATTCATCTGGGGGTTTCCCTTTTGCGAGAAATTTCTACTCGGAATAAACCGAGTAAAATGAAGAGAATTGTTCACTTTAGGTTTTTCCATATCTTCACTTTGGAATTTCCCGGAAAAGAGAAGAAGCATTGCTGTACTGATCCGATTAGATTTGGATGCCTTTTCTCTGGGAGGTTTTCTTTTATATACTCGCAAAAGCTGGACTGCGGTGATAAAGGGATGCCCCACTTTCTTTTTACCGTCACCATACTATAACTATATATTTTACGCAACTTGAAGCAATCCTTTGTAATATGTGCTTGCAAAATGTTATAAAAAGATATAAAATAAGTTCAAAATTATAAAAGGATATAAAAGATGTTAAAAGATATAAAAGAAGGAGAAATATGATGGGTAATCCATTTTCACTTACTTTTGGTAAGAAACCCGAGAGCCTTATAGGTAGAAGTATGCAGATGGAAGAAGTGATTAATAGTTTTGAAGCTGAGAATCCCACGTACCAGGCATGTATGATTACAGGCATAAGAGGATCCGGAAAGACAGTATTTCTCACATCTCTTTCAAATGAGTTTAAGCAGAAGGAAAACTGGATTGTGGTAAGCCTGAATCCCGAGAGAGATATGCTGAATTCCCTGGCGGCAGAACTGAGTAACCGTAAAGAATTCTTTGAAATGTTTCGCGACGCAAAAATAAACCTTTCATTTCTTGGGTTTGGCCTGGAAATTGACGGAGTACCACCAATTACGGATGTTGTAGTTGCATTGGACCGCATGTTAAAAAGAATTACGGCGCAGGGGAAAAAGATACTAATTACAATTGATGAAGTTGTTGTAAACAAAAATGTAAAAGAGTTCATGAGTCAGTTTCAGATATTTTTAAGGGAAGAGTACAGCATATTCCTAATAATGACAGGACTGTATAAGAATATATATGATCTGCAGAATACAAACACACTTACGTTCCTTTACCGCACACCAAAGCTTGTTATGGAACCACTGGGCGCACAGGGGATAATGCAGAAATATAAGGAAATATTTGATATTGAAAATGAAAAAGCATATGCCATGGCGAAGCTTACGAAAGGATATCCGTTTGCATATCAGCTGTTAGGCTATCTATGCTATAAGAATGATGCAGAGTATGATAAGGTGCTTGGGGAGTTTGACGCAACACTATCCATGTATGTGTATGAGAAAATCTGGAGTGAATTATCAGTTCTTGACAAAACAGTAATGCAGGCTATAGGCGAGCACAAAGGGCAGAAGGTTGAAATAATACGTAAATCCATTGGGATGGAATCCGGAGAATTCAATGTCTACAGGACTAGACTGCTAAAAGCAGGACTAATCTGGTCGCCAGCTTATGGTATGCTGGATCTGACACTCCCGCGCTTTGATGTTTTTATGAAATATCTGTTCTAGATAATTGTATTAGTAAGGGACTGTACTACAGGGCGTGCAATGGAAAAGTCGTGCCTGGAAGTGCAGACTACATGAAACCGACAGATCCTTTTAGTTTTTACATAAAAAAGCGAAAGGATATCGATTCTGATGGCTTTTACGATGTTGCTGCACTTGCAACACTGTAATCACAAAGACTGTAATTGCAAGGATTTTCAGTTCTCAAAGCGAATTCAAACTACTAAAGAGATAGTCTTGCACGAGCCAATCAATTGGTCGATACAAACCCTCAGATATTCATCTGGGGGTTTTCCTTTTGAAAGTAAATTTTACTCGGAATTAACCGAGTCGGTTGCAACCGAATAAACTGTTTACAAATGGATTGTGGGATGATATAATTTACTCGGAACAAACCGAGTCGGAAGGAGCCGAGTAAAATGAAATTCATAGGACGAGAAGAGCAGCTTAAGAAATTAGAAAAGGTTATAAATAGGGATGATATGACCCTATCCCTGATATATGGGAGACGCAGGGTCGGAAAAAGTGAATTAGTAAAGCAGGCTTTAAAATGCTGCAATTCAAAATGCATCTATTATGAGTGTAAGCAAGTGGCACAAGGCAGCAATGTAAGAGGGTTGAGTGATATTCTTGCTGAATCCTTAAACCTTCCCATGTTGGGTTACAATGACATGGAATCGCTCCTGAAATATATCTTTGAGATATCTAAAGAAGAGAAGATGGTGCTTGTGTTAGATGAATATCCATATCTTAGGGAATCAGTAAAGGGAATGGACAGCATTCTGCAGTCCCTGGTAGATTTATATAGGGAGCAGTCAAAGCTCACCTTGATTATACTGGGTTCATATGTTGATATAATGAAATCTCTAATAGAATACTCCAATCCGCTGTATGGCCGCGTTGACCTGACGATTAATCTGAAGCAGATGGACTACTATGAGGCCTCGCTTTTCTATCCGGGGTATTCAGAAGGAGACAAGGTAAGGCTTTATTCCGTATTTGGCGGCATTCCATATTACAATAGACTGATTGATGATTCAATGAGCGTGAAGGAAAATATCATGGAATTGATAGCATCATCTGGGGCAAGGCTTGAAAATGAAGTATCGCTATATCTGAATGCTGAAATATCTAAAATTGCTAATGCAAACGAGGTATTTGAAGCATTGGCGCGGGGCTATTCGAGATACAGTGACATCTTATCGCAATCTCATGTATCAAGCGGTCCAACCTTGGTTGATGTGCTTGATAAGCTGATCCGAATGGAGGTTGTTGAAAAAACTTCACCTATAAATGATAGTAGCAACAAGAAAAAAAGCGGTTATTATATTTCAGATAACCTGTCCCTGTTCTATTACCGGTATATCTTTAAATATTCTTCACAGTTAATGATAATGGATCCAGATGTATTCTATAGTAAATATATTGAAAGGGACTTTGAGGAAAACTTTGTACCGCATCAATTTGAGGATATCTGCAAGCAGTATCTTGTCCGCATGAATAAAGCCGGACGGATTAATCCAGTTATTGAGAAAATCGGTAAATACTATTATGATTGTCCTGCGACGCGTACCAATGGTGAATTTGATGTTGTAACAGAAGATGAAAAAGGCTATGTATTTTACGAAGTGAAGTTTCGTAAAAAGCCGATATCAGATGATATAATCAATGAAGAAATTGCACAGGTCAAGGCTACAGGGCTTGACTGCTACAAATATGTGTTTATCTCAAGATCGGAAATTGAAAGCAGCCCTAAAGAAAATGTCGGATTCATCCTGCTGGATGAATTATACCAGAAGATATAAAATAACAAAGAGTTAATACTCTAGAACCCTCAGACATATTCGTCTGGGGGGTTCCTTTTGCAATGCAGAGGCTATTTCTTTGACAATGGAAAGACCTGATGATAAACTTGTTTTCAAAGGGAAACATGGACGGGAGATTAGATTGACATTAAGGAGAACAGCCAATGAAGAGAGTGCTGCTACTGCTGCCGATTGCTGCAGGCATCATGTTTGGATCGGTAGGACTGTTTGTAAGGGTGCTTACAGATCATTCATTTTCAAATGTGACCATTCTTTTTGCAAGGGTTCTTTTTGCAGCAATACTTTTAGGGATATATCTGCTATTGCAAGATAAGGAACTGCTAAGAATCAGGTTGAAGGATCTTCCGCTGTTCTGCGGAACTGGAATCCTTGGCATGATGGGTCTTAACCTTTGCTATAACAATGCCATTAACAGCCTGTCGTTATCATTGGCGGCAATACTTCTAAGTACTGCACCTATTTTTGTAATCATTTTTGCATCATTCATTTTTAAAGAGAAAATAACGGGAAGAAAGATAGCGTGCATTACGCTTGCAATTGCAGGATGCGTACTTGCCAGCGGAATACTGGAGGAGAAAATAGCCTGTATTTCCACATCAGGCATACTGTTTGGCGTAGCGGCAGCTGTATTTTATGCACTGTACAGCATATTTTCAAGAATTGCTACAGATAAGGGATACCATTCATATACGGTAATCTTCTATAGTGTGGTACTGATTTCCATAGTTTTGATTCCGGCAGCGGACATGGAGACGGCATTAACCTTTGCAGTGGATGCACCGCTGAAAAACATACTGTTTTTATGTGTGCACAGTTTATGCACCTCAGTGCTTCCATATATATTCATAACCATGGCACTCATGCATGTGGAGACAGGCAAGGTATCCATTTTATCTTCCGGTGCCGAGCCTGCAGCAGCAGCCATGTTTGGAATGATATTCTTTTCAGAGATTCCAACATTATGGACAGCCTCAGGAATAATAATCACAATCATTGCATTATCATTGTTATGCATTGAAAAGGAGAAATGAACATGAAACCAGATAAAAAAGTAATGGAACAGACCGATGCATCGGGATTTGTACTGGTATCCGATGTCATTCCGGATGCGGTACTTGACATAAGATACTATTCAACCTTTAACTTTCTCGGTGAGAGAGTCGATGGATATGAGGAGCCTGTAGCACTTCTCACAAAGGAGGCAGCTGACGCATTAAAGGAAGTTAGTGATGAGGCAATCTCCATGGGATACAGGCTCAGGATCTTTGACTGCTACAGACCGCAGGCTGCAGTAGACCACTTTGTACGCTGGGCAGACAAGAACAGAGAGCTTGCAATGAAAAACTATTTCTATCCGGAAGTAGATAAGAAGAATCTGTTTCAGGAAGGTTTTGTGGCATTGAAATCCGGCCATTCCAGGGGGTCGACGGTTGACCTTACACTGATGCGCATGCAGGACCAGAAGGATATCGATGTGGGAGGAACCTTCGACTACTTCGGAAAACTATCATGGTCAGAGCATAAGGATTCCATCACGGAAGAACAGATAAAGAACAGAGAGATGCTCCGCAGTCTCATGATGCGTCATGGCTTTAAGCCTCTTGCAGAGGAATGGTGGCATTTTACACTGGAAAACGAGCCATATCCTGATACATACTTTACTTTCCCTGTAAGTGCAGGGCAGGTAAAGAAGCAGCAGGACTTTAAGGAAAAGCTTGAACGTGACATGGAATTCAGACTCAGATTCTATGATGTCATGAATCAGTCCAGGGAAAAAACAGGGAGCATCATCAGAGAGGCTGTGTCAGAAGCATTTGCAGAGGCTGCAGCGGAAATCCATGCTTTTGCGGATAGAGAAAATGTTAGACTGGATCGTACTGAAATGGAAGAATCCATGAAAAAATTGAACCGCGCCATTGATGAAACAGTAAAAAACATATTGGACATGAAAACCCCTCAGAAATGAGGGGATTTTTACTAGTGGAATGAACATCCGGCCTCCTGTTTTGGAGCGGCCGTTTTAGATGCCTTTCCGTTTACAAGGCTGAGGATGCTTTCTTCAAGCGCATTCTCATCCATTGCGCCAATCTGTGAATGAACCACATTGCCTTGGGCATCTATGAACAGAGTCAGAGGAATGCTGTTAATTCCATAGGCCTTGACTGCACTCTGGTCGTTATCGAAATAGACAGGAAATGTGAATCCGTTCTCCTCGACGAATTCTTTTGCCTGCTCCGGTGTCTCGCGACTTCCATCTGCAAGGTCGACCATCATGAACCGGACGTTTTCACCGTATTTTTCAGCCATGTCATGAAAAGCAGGAAGCTCATCCATGCAATAGCCGCACCAGGTCGCCCAGAAGTTTATGACGACAGGCGTTCCTTGCTGTTCAGATAGCGAGACGGCATTTCCGTCTGCATCATATACGGTAAAATCAGAAGCAGGCCCTGAGAACGGGGCGGAATTCTGAGAATCTCCTTCATGGTTTCCGGACAGACCCGGATACAGCAGGGCAGCACATGCCAGAAGAGCTGCCAGAATAAGCAGAAGAATGATGTATTTTTTCTTTTTCATCGTTTGCCACCTCACGAAAAAATGGATAACAGCCGGTTCAGCCAGCCAAAGATCATGGTAATTCCCACAACAATCAGGAAAATGCCGCAGATTCTGTTGATGGTTCCATAATGTTTCTTGATATATTGGAAGGTCCCGTTCAGTTTCTCAATCAATACTGCGGAAATGGCAAAAGGAATGCCAAGTCCCAGTGAATAGACAAGCAGAAGAAGCGTGCCTTTTGCTGCGCCTCCTGTGCTGGCTGCAAGCATGAGTGCAGAGCCAAGAAAAGCGCCAATGCATGGAGTGATGCTGATGGAATAAATGATTCCGAAAACAAATGCGGAAACAATTCCGCTGATTTCTCTGGCTTCTGTAAATTTTGAAAAAAACCGGAGAGGAATGATCTCCAGACAGGACAGGCCAAAGAAGATCACAATCAGTCCGCATATGACATTTACAGCTGTCTCGTATCTTGAAAGGGCAGTCCCCAGGCTTCCGGCAAACAGTCCGAGGGCGCAGAAAACAATGGTAAAACCAAGGACAAAACCAAGAGCCCTTGGGAGAACCGTGCTTGTTTTCCGGTCAGCACCGCCGGCAAAATACATGATGTAGATCGGCAGCATCGGCAGCATGCACGGAGATATGAAAGAAATGATTCCTTCCAGGAATGTGATGAGATACTGCATGTGGGTCCTCCATTTCTGTACTGTTATATTATATCACACTTACATTGAATGGGAATATATAGTATAATGAAGCGAGAAAAGCCGGCGGGCAGTGGAGGTATATATGAAAGAAAAAGATACAATCAGGGGAATGAGCCTTGAAGAAAAAACAGCCTTTGCAGAAGAACGTGCAAAAGCATATTTCAAGAATGGATTAAACTGTGCAGAATGCGTTCTGAAAACATATATGGACATGTATGAGACCGGGATGCCGGAAGAGGCAATCTGCATGGCAAGCGGATTTGGCGGCGGCATTGGCCATACCAAGAGCGTATGCGGCGCCGTATCGGGCGCGGTCATGGCCCTGGGTCTGGATAAAGGAAGAAAGAACCCGGACGGTCCAAAAGAAGAGATGCGGGAGAGAATCGACCATCTCTACCAGAACATCTATCCGGAATTTGCATCCCTGCTGGATGATGTAAAGGATGAATATGGAACCATCATCTGCAGCGAAATGTCCCGGCAGTTTGAAGACTTTGATTCAAAGCCGAGGATGAGAAACTGCATGAAGATCACCATGGACTGCGCGGCACTTGCAGTAAAACATACGGAAGAGGACTAGCATGAAAAGAATATCAGGTCTGCTGCTGAGTCTGGTGCTGCTCATGGCAGTACTCGCAGGCTGCGGAGAGAAGAGCGTCGACCCATATGGGGCAATCAAAAATGCATATCTTGAACTGCAGAGCAATGGCTTTGACCTGGAAGGCACTGACTGCTATGAATATGATGAGAATGGCATATCGGAGGGCATCATCGATTCCTACATGCTGGATTACATGCGCTATCTGGAAAAACCGCAGGTCTTTTTTTCAGAAACTGACATTGACGGGAATGGAATCTGTGAACTCATTATTGGAGGAGGAGAAAGCCCGGATGATGTAAAAATCTTTGATGTGTTTTCCATGCACGGGGAAGAGGCGGTGAGGCTCATTCCGGACATTATGGTAGGAGAGCGCTCAGAGCTTATCATATATGAAGGAGGTCTTCTCCAGTATGACGGCTCCGGCGGCGCAACGACGCATACCTATGATTTTTTCAGAATGAATGAGAGCGGATATTCCGTATCGCTGGCAGCCGATATGGACTACTATCCTGAGAATTATGATGATTTCTATAACATCTCATATTTCGTGGATGGCCAGAAAGTCACGGAAAAGGCTTTTCACACCAGGCTGAATGAACTGGAGGCAAATAAGAAAATAGAACTCACATGGAGTGAAGAATAAGAAATACCCTGGAAATATCCAGGGTGTTTTTATCTAAGGAAGGCATCAATCAGGGCAGAGGCCTCTTCCATTGGACGATTTTCCATGTTGATCCAGTGGATGTCCGTTCTCTTTCTGAACCAGGTCATCTGCTCCTTTGCCAGGTGACGGATTTCCATGAAAAGCTTCTCGTAGAAAGTATCATAATCCGGAAACTGGCCATTGAGATACATGTTGATATACCGGTATTCCAGTCCGAGGCCGTGAAGGAATTCATCGGTTGCGCCGTTTTTCTTCAGTCCTTCCACTTCTTCCATCATTCCCTGGGAAAGTCTCCTATCCAGCCGCTCGCGGATTCTCTCATACAGAACCTCTCTTGGCCAGGTGACCCCTAGAACCAGCGTCTCATATCTGGGCTGGTTTTCTTTTTTTTCTGTATTTCCGGAAAGGACGCGTTCCACTGCTCTTTCCAGTCTTCTTTTGTTTTTGAGATCGATGGTTTCCAATATTTCAGGATTCTTTTCCTTCAGAATTGCAAGGAGTTCCTCCATGGATTTTTCCGCCACCTCTTTTCGAAGCTTTGGACTGAGATTTTCTTTTCTGATGTCATATCCGTCTACGATGGCATTGATATAAAGGCCGGTGCCGCCCACAAGAAACGGAACCTTTCCCCGCCCGTGAATCTCCTCGATGGCAGCATAGGCCTGCTGCTGAAAATCCAGAAGAGAGAAGAAATCATTGGGACCGGCCACATCAATCAGATGATGAGGGATTCCCTGCATCTCTTCCGGCGAGACTTTTCCGGAGCCAAGATCCAGGCCCCTGAAGACCTGGCGGGAATCGGCAGAGACAATCTCCGCATCATATTTTTTTGCAAGCTCTATGCCAAGGCCGCTTTTTCCGGAAGCGTTGGTTCCGGTAATGACAACCAGTTTCTTCATAACGGTTCTCCAATCTTTCATATCTTCTAGAGTATATCATACCTGCAGTGTGAATGGGTTCTTCTTCCGAAAGGACCCGGCGCATTGCCATGTTTGTGCAATCATTCTAGCATGGAAAGACAAGCCTTTTCAATACCATTTTCCGCAGAAAAGGCGTATAATAGGGGAGGAAAGGGAAGAGCACCATGGAACATCGATTAACAATAAAAGAGAAATGCGGATACGGCTCAGCAGCAATTGGAGATGCTGTATGCTATACATTGCCGGGCACATACATGCTGTTTTTCCTGACAACGGTTGCAGGCATACAGCCGGCAGTTGCAGGAGCAATCACAGCAGTTGCTGCTGTGTGGGATGCCATATGGAATCCCATTGTGGGCTATCTGTCGGATCATCACAGGTCCAGGCATGGAAGAAGGAGACCCTTCATGGCATGCTTTGTAGGCCCGCTGGTTGTTGCAACGATTCTGCTGTTTACCAATCTGGACATGGCGCCGGGAATCAAGATTGTCTATTATGGACTCATGTGCATCGTATTCTGGACCTGCTTTACTGGATTCTTTGTACCGTTTTATGCGCTGGGAACCCAGTACAGCGACGATTATGACGAGAGAACGCTGATCCGTGCCTATGCTTCTTTCTTCAACATGTTTGGAACAGTAATCTCCATGGCAATGCCGTCTGTCCTCATCCAGGAGCTTCAAAGCAGAGGGATGTCTCTTGAGCATTCCTGGACGGTCATGGTTTCCATCTGTGCCGTTATTTCAGGGATTTCCATTGTCATTACGGTCATTTCATCAAAAGACAAGGATGTCTGCGATGAAAACAGCATGCATGAGGAAACCGGGGCAGGCCCCCTTGACATGCTGAAGGATTTCAGAGATGTACTCCGGTTTCAGCCTGTCATCTGCGTAATCGTTGCCTGTCTTTTTGTGCTGATTGCCTATGCATTTCTTGCATCGGATATGATGTACTATCTGACATATAACATGGGATTTGATGGAAAATCCACATCCATGGCCCTGCTGTTTCGGGCACTGATTGGCATGGCCCTGATTCCTGTGGGAACATGGCTGTGCAAAAAGACGGATAACCGGACGGCGCTGATCATATTCTTTCTCATTGGAATCACAGGTCTTTTGATCATCCGGGCATTTGGGACATATACCGTTCTGACGCTTCTGCTGCTGATGGTAGTGGCCTGTTCATGCACGGCATTTTACTGGCAGATCATGCCGGTACTGGTCTATGAGCTCTGTGTCTATGATGAATATGTAACAGGAAAGAAAAGAGAAGGAGTCATGGTATCCCTTCAGGGCCTGATTGAAACCATTGCGGCAGGAATCGGTACCCAGCTTCTGGGTCTTGTACTGCAGTTTGCAGGCTTTGACGGCGAAGCGGCAGCGCAGACACCGATGGCCGAAAGCTGGATTTTCAGCTGCACCACCATTGTGCCTGCCATATTCATGGCGCTTTCCGTTGCCGCACTTGTAAAATATCCGATTTCACGGGGAAAATTCAACGAGATGCGCAGGTCGCTGGAACAGAGAAAAGATTGATTTTTCGCGTGATTTTTTCCCCATTCAATAGTACAATGGAGAAAAGAAAACATATGGAGGAAGAACCAATGGAATTAAAGGAAGCCATACTGGAAAGAAGATCCATCCGGGGATTTAAGGAAGATCCCGTTTCAAAGGAGACACTGGAAAAGGTGCTGACACTGGCAACAAGGGCAGTCAGTGCGCTGAATTCACAGCCCTGGGAGTTTGTTGTTCTGTCCGGTGATGTGATGAAAAAGATTGCAGCAGAAAACATAGACTGCTTCATTCATGAAGAGGAGGAAGACATTTCCGACCCTGTCATGAAGGAAGAGAAACGCCAGAGAATGATTGGCGTGGCGAAGCAGCTGTTTGCAGCAATGGACATCCAGAGAGAAGATCAGGAAAAAAGATTCTGGTGGACACAGAGAGGCTTCCGCTTCTTTGATGCGCCGGCAGCCATTCTGGTCTGCGTGGATGAAAATTGTGATGAAGTTTTCCACCGGTTTGACGTGGGAGCGGTGACACAGAACATTACCCTTGCAGCCATGGAATACGGCCTTGGTACATGTGTTGAGCTTCAGGCAGTAAACTACCAGAGGGGAATACGGAAATATCTGGATCTCCCGGAAGGAAAGAAGTTTGTCATCGGGATTGCCATCGGATATCCGGACTGGGAATTTCCGGCTAACCATGTAAAAAGCGAAAGAGAAGATCTGAAGAACAATACCAGGTGGTATGGATTTGAGGAGGAATAGATTATGCCACATATTGATGTAAGCCTTTATGCAGGAAGAACAGATGAAATCAAGCAGGACATGGCAGACCGCATTGCGAAGTTCTGCGTGGAGGAGCTTGGATTTGCCAAGGAACATGTATCGGTTACCATGACAGATACAGACCGGGAAACTTTTACAGAAGATGTCATGAAGAGAATCAATGCGGACAATCTTTTTGTAGAATCGGAGCTGATTGAAAAATAAGGAGCAGAAGATGGATATATATGAATTGATGAAGGAAGTGGAGCGGCTTGAGGAAAAGGCGCAGCGCTGCAAAGACGATGCGGAATATGAGATGCTGACAGAGCAGATCCTGGATATCCTGGATGAAATGGATGATCTCATTGCAGAAGCACAGGAAGCCTATCCGGAAGAGAGAACGCCCATGGCCTTCCGTGAGATTATGGAAAGAAAATATGGCGAGGAAGGGCTGCTGGCTCTCAGCATGGATATCTTCGGGGAAGAGGTGCAGGGAGAAAGCTATGAGGAGCAGCTGGACAATCTGGCCGACCTTCTGCTGCACCCGGAGATTCTGGAAGAATTGGTGCTTCGTCTGGATTGTGAATCAAGGATGATCATAGACTGCATGCTGATGGAAGATGATTATGGCATACTTCCGCCGGGAATGGGTCTGGAAGAAAAGATGGATGCTTTCCCATATACCTTTGTGAACCAGTATTCCTGCGTGGAACTGGCTACGGAATTCAGAGACATATATGATGAACTGCTGGACAGCGGCCTGGATGAAAAACTGGACCGGATGGACTGGATTGTAAAAGTTTCCGACTGGGTATCGGCCATGTATCTGGTGGCGCCGGAAAAGATATTCTTTGATCTGTGCCGCAGCAGATATGACATGACCGATGAGGAGATTCTTGAATTCTACCGCTATCTTCCGGAAGAAGAGAAGGCAGTGGCATTCTTAGACGGAAGGGTCATGGGAAAAGAAGTTGTGAAAAATGGTGAATATCTGCAGATTGAAGACATGCAGTTTGACGTGGAGCCATACATTCCTTCACCGGAAGAACTGGACACGTATTGCCGGTTTGGATATACCAGAAAAGAAGAGATCCATGAAAAGATTGAAAAGTGGATGGAAATTGCCGGTGTGGAGAAAGAACTTGTGCCAGGCATGATGATTCTTATTCTGGCAGACATGATGGAAGACCCGGACAGCGGAATTTTAGGGGCAATGATGGATGAGTATGCGATTCCTATGACAGATGCCATGCGGGAAGAAGCGGCGGCTTTGATGCGTGAACTGGAGATGCATACCAGAAATGCCGTAATGAAGGGCCACATGGGAATTGAGGTGCTGCCGCAGGAGTCATTGGAATTTATCATGAATGGAGGATTGGACACTGCAGAATTCGAAGAATTTCTGGAGGAGCAGGAACAGGAAAGCAATGTCATTTCCATGGAGGAATGGAAGAAAAAGAACAGGCTGAATTAATGGATGAAAAGTCATCAGGAGGAAAAAGACAATGAAAGAACCAACATTAGTAATCATGGCAGCAGGCATGGGTTCCCGCTATGGCGGACTCAAGCAGATGGATAAAATCACGGATGCAGGAGAGATCATATTGGATTTTTCTCTGTATGATGCATACATGGCAGGCTTTAAGAAGGCTGTGATTATCATCAAGAAGGAGATGGAAGAGGATTTCGGCGCCCTGATACAGGGGAAAGCAGACCGCTTCATGGAGATTCAGTTTGCATTTCAGGAACTTGGAGATATCCCGGAAGGATATGAAATTCCGAAAGAAAGAATCAAGCCATGGGGCACAGGGCATGCCGTACTGGCAGCAAGAAAACTGGTGGACGGTCCATTTGCAGTCATCAATGCGGACGACTATTACGGACCCGGCGCATTCAGCACATGTTATGAATATCTGACCAGCGGAGAAAAGGATTATCTGCTGGTATCATATAACGTGGAGAATACTCTCACAGAAAACGGCACAGTATCCAGAGGCGTATGCGCCAAAGATGCAGAGGGCTTTCTTACGGATATCCATGAAAGAACAAAGATCGGCTGGACAGAGGACGGCGGAATTGCTTATGAAGAGGATGGAACATTCTTTGCAGTAGAAAAGGGAACACCGGTATCCATGAACTTCTGGGGATTTCCGGAAGAATTCATGTCGGAGCTGGAAGAACGTTTTCCGGAAAAGCTGGATGAGATTCTGTCATCCAATCCGGAAAAGGGAGAATATTTTCTTCCATTTGTCGTAGATGAGCTGGTAGGAGAAGGAAAGGCAAGAGTCAAGGTCTTGAATTCAGCGGACAGGTGGTATGGCGTAACATACCAGAAGGACCGGGATCATGTTAAAAATGCTCTCCAGTCCATGAAGGACAAAGGAATCTATCCGGAAATTCTATGGGGAGCAATTGCAGATTAATATTTATTGATGAAACTTTTGCGTTTTCTTGGAAAAATACTATTTTTCTGATATAATGGCATTAATAAACATCATCATAATATAATATGACATCGGAAGGAATTAGACATGATTGTTAGTGAAAGAATATTTGATGTAATGAACAGAAGAGGACTTAGTCAGAAGGAGTTTTCCATTCAGACGGGAATTCCGCAGTCTACAATTTCAGACTGGAAGAACAAAGGAACCAATCCGGCATCCGACAAGATCATGATTATCTGTGAAGTGCTGGAAATGTCTCCGGTGGAGCTTCTGACAGGAAGTGAAAGCTCCGGCGAGGCTGAAATGCAATATATTGCCATCGATAAGGGAACGGAAGAATATTTCCTTGTTGAAAAGTATCGGCAGATGGATACGCAGCTGCGACAGCGTCTTCTGGGTTATGCAGATGCATTGGTAGAAATGTAGAGATTAAACTTCTCCCGATTCGGCGGAGAAGTTTTTTTATGCACAAAATGTAATTTTTATGCATTTTTGCAGCAGTTTCGGAAAAATTATAGAAATGCAGATATTTTACTTGCATATAGCGGCAGTATAGTGTAAGATAACTGTAATAAATATACAGAACATTGTATAAAAATATATAGAGGTAGATATGAAATACAATATATTCATTGACGGTGCAGAAGGAACAACTGGCCTGAAGATTCATGAATACTTTCAAAAGAGAGATGACATAGAGGTGGTGAAAATCGCGGAAGAAAAGCGAAAGGACCCGGAGGAGAGATTAAGGCTGATGAAACAGGCAGATGCATCATTCCTCTGTCTTCCGGATGCTGCATCAAAAGAAATTGCAGCAGCAGCACCGAAAGAGATTATCCTGATAGATACATCAACAGCACATCGAACAGATGAGGACTGGGTTTATGGACTTCCGGAGCTTTGCAGCGATCAGAGAGAAAAGATCAGAAACAGCAGCAGGATTGCAAACCCCGGCTGTCATGCGACAGGTGCCATCGTGCTCATCAAGCCCCTTCTTGAAGCGGGACTTCTTTCAAAGGACTATCCGTTTGCAGCATTTTCACTGACCGGATATAGCGGCGGCGGAAAGAAAATGATAGCAGACTATGATGCCAGAGAAGAGGAACTCAAAGCGCCAAGGCAGTATGGAATCTCGCAGCACCATAAGCATATCCCGGAGATTGTGAAGGCTGCCGGACTTGAGAGATCGCCGGCCTTCATGCCTGTAGTAGCAGACTATTTCTCAGGCATGCAGGTAACAGTGCCTGTGGACGGTTCGTTCATAAAGAATGATGCACCAAAGGAACTGGTAGAGAAAGTGATGAAGGAGTATTATGCAGGAGAAAAGATGGTTTCTGTAGTAGACGAGGCGGATGAAGGAGGATTCATCTTTGCAGACAGGCTTGCGCGATCCAACAGACTGGAGATTTCTGTGGAGGGAAGCGATGATCATATCATCCTCATTGCAACCTACGACAACCTGGGAAAAGGTGCATCAGGAGCAGCCGTACAGAACATGAACATCAGACTTGGAATAGAAGAAGAGAAAGGATTAATATAGATGAAGGATTTTACATACATTGATGGAGGCGTTTGCGCAGCGCAGGGTTTTCAGGCCGCAGGAATCTATGCAGGATTCAGAAAGAATCCGGACAAGAAGGATCTGGCGCTCATCGTTAGCGACTGTCACGCAGCTGCAGCAGGCGTATATACACAGAATAAGGTGAAGGGAGCTCCCATTGCAGTGACAAAGCAGCACATCGCGGATGGATATGCACAGGCAATCATCTGCAACAGCGGAAATGCCAATACATGCGCGCCAAACGGTGAGGCGGTTGCAGCAAAGACCTGCGAGCTTGCAGCAAAGGCCCTGGGACTTAAGACCGAAGACATTGCAGTATGTTCAACAGGTGTCATCGGTGAAGAACTTGAAATGGGACCGTTTGAGACAGGCATACCGGTTCTTGCAGAGAGCCTTTCTTATGACGGTTCATCCGATGCGGCAGGTGCCATCATGACGACGGATACAGCAGAAAAGAATGGGGCAGTGGAGTTCACGCTGGGAGATGCAATCTGCGTCATCGGCGGCATTGCAAAGGGAAGCGGCATGATCAATCCGAACATGGCGACCATGCTTTCATTCATCACGACAGATGTTGCCATTACGCCCGAAATGCTTCAGAAGGCATTAAGCGAGGACATTAAGACCAGCTTCAACCAGATCTGCGTGGATGGTGATACATCCACAAATGATACAGTCCTTGTACTTGCAAACGGACTGGCAGGAAACAAGATGATCGATGAGGAAGGCGAAGATTTCGATACATTCTGCGAAGCGCTTTCCATGGTGACAAGAACGCTTGCAAAGAAGATGGCAAGAGACGGAGAAGGCGCAAATAAGCTGATTGAATGCATCGTGGAAGGTGCAGATGATGATGAGACTGCGCAGAAGATCAGCAAGACCGTCATTTCATCCAATCTTTTAAAGGCTGCAATATTCGGTTCAGACGCCAACTGGGGCAGAGTATTATGTGCCATCGGATATACAGAAGGAGACTTTGAGACAGATGACATCGATGTTGTCATGAGCTCCGAAAAGGGAAGCGTGACAGTATGCAAAGGTTCAAGGTACAATCCGTACAGCGAAGAGATTGCAACGCAGATTCTAGAGCAGGAGCATATTACGATAGCAATCAACATGAACAAGGACGCAGGAAAGGCTACAGCATGGGGCTGCGACCTTACCTATGAATACGTTAGAATCAACGGAGACTATAGGAGCTAGGAGAAGAAAAATGGAATACGATAAGTATCTGGAAAAAGCAGAGGTGCTCATTGAAGCGCTTCCATACATAAGAGAATTTAACCGCAGGATCATCGTTATCAAATACGGCGGATCAGCCATGGTAGATGAGTCCCTGATGCAGCATGTGATTGAAGATGCAGTGCTTCTTAAACTCGTAGGATTTAAGCCTGTACTGGTTCATGGCGGCGGAAAAGAGATATCCAGGTGGGTTGGCAAGGTAGGCCTTGAGACCCGGTTCATTGAAGGCCTGAGAGTTACGGATGCAGACACCATGGAACTTGTAGAGATGGTTCTGGGCAGAATCAATAAGGACCTGGTTGCAAAGGTGCAGAAGCTCGGCGTAAAGGCTGCAGGAATATCCGGAAAGGACGGAGGACTTCTTACAGTTGAAAGAAAATATGCATCAGATGGAAGCGATATCGGCTATGTAGGCCAGATCAAGTCAGTTGATGTCAAGATTATTCAGGACCTTCTGGATAACGATTTCCTTCCGATCATATTCCCTGTAGGAATGGACGATGAATTCAATACATATAACATCAATGCAGATGAGGCTGCTGGAGACATTGCAAAAGCGCTGAAGGCGGAAAAACTGGTATTCCTTTCAGATGTTGAAGGGATCAGAAGGGACCCGGAAGACCCGGCATCTGTAATATCTGAAATATATGTCGATGAAGCTCTTGGAATGATAGAAACCGGTGCAATAAACGGCGGCATGATTCCAAAGGTAAATAACTGTGCGGCAGCCATTGAAGGCGGAGTTTCCAGAGTGCATATCATGGACGGAAGAATTCCTCATTCACTTCTTCTTGAAATATTCACCAACAAGGGTACTGGTACGGCAGTGCTTAGCAAGGAGGCATCAAAGTTCTGGAATGAATAGTGTAGAAATTAAGAAATATGACAGCGAATGCATCGCAGGAACATATGGAAGATTTGACATGGCAGCAGACCATGGAAAGGGAGCAACATGCATATCAGCAGATGGACAGGAATACATCGACTTCACATCGGGAATCGGTGTAAACTCCCTTGGATTCTGTAATGATGCATGGGTAAAGGCAGTTACAGAGCAGGCAGGAAAGCTCCAGCATGTATCAAACCTCTACTATACAGAGCCGCAGGTAAGACTCGCAAAGGCTCTTACTGAAAGAACCGGAATGAAGAAGGCATTCTTCTGTAACTCCGGTGCAGAGGCAAATGAATTTGCAATCAAGGTCGCAAGAAAGTTTGGCGGCCATGAAGTAAACAGAGTGATTACTCTCATTGATTCCTTCCACGGAAGAACAATGGCAACAATCACCGCTACAGGTCAGGACCACTACCATGAGTATTTTACTCCATTTGTAGATGGCTTTGACTACTGCAGGGCAGGAGACATCGATATGTTGGAGAGCCTTGTAAAGGATGATACCTGTGCAATCCTGATTGAGCTAGTACAGGGCGAAGGCGGAGTAATAAACCTTGACGAAGAGTTTGTTAAGAAGGCAGAATCACTCTGCAGGGAAAAGAACATGCTTCTCATGATAGATGAAGTACAGACTGGTATAGGCAGAACCGGAAATCTGTTCGCATATGAGGCATTTGGAATCAAGCCTGATGTAGTAACATTTGCAAAGGGAATTGGCGCAGGTCTTCCAATCGGAGGAGCGCTCCTTTCAGAAAAGTGCTGTGATGTAATGAAGCCAGGTGACCATGGAACTACCTTTGGAGGAAATCCGGTAGCAGCTGCAGGTGCAGTTGCAGTGCTTGATCAGATGGATGATGCTTTCCTTGAAGAGGTTAAGAAAAAGGGAGAATACATCAGAGAAAAACTGACTTCGATGGGCGAAGTTGAAAGCGTATCCGGCATGGGGCTCATGATTGGAATAAAGCTCAAGACTAAAGATAAGAGCGAGGTAGTAAAGGAAGCTCTTAAGGAAGGTCTCATGATTCTTACAGCAGGAGGCAAGGTAAGAATGCTTCCGCCTCTTGTAATCACAAAGGAAGAGATAGATAAGGGACTAGCAATATTTGAAAAGGTAATAGGATAACAGACGAGGAAGCCGGAAGGCTTCCTCTTAGTTTTATTTCTTCTTCTGCTGCGATAGAGCAATAAGGTCTTCTATTGCTGATTCAGGTGCCATTGTATGAAACATGGCATAGTTCCTGTTCATTGTTCTTATTTTTGCAGTCCGGTATATGTTCCTGCTTGAATCACTTTTGAAATAGTGCCAGAACCTGTACAGGTAGCCGGACCAGTACATGGCCTCAATCTGGTAGGTATTGCCGTTTCTAGGAATGCCATAGGAAGCAACAAGTTCTTCCAGAAGATACTCCTCACCCATCCACTGCATCCTGTTATATTCCGAATCAAGGCCTCTTGCAATATCAGATTTCATAAAGGCGGATGCAAAGATCTCGCTGTCATAACCTTCCTTTGCCGCAAGCTCAAAAAGGCGCCCCTGAATATCACACATCTTGTAGCTCAGATTATCCATTGCTATTCTCCTTATCTAATATTTCATCAAAGAAAAGGCCTTCTCTTCTATGTTTCCTGCAGATTTCATCTGCAAGTGAAATACCGCTCATCCTGTTTTCGCTGCTCCTATCCTTAAGAAATTCCTTTTCAAGAATTGAAATAGGGATTTCCTTTTCAATACGTATTTGTTTACACGCATTTCCTTTAATTGCGGAATACTGATCGCCCAGTTTCAGTGCTGAAAGACTCGCAAGGAGCGCGGCATCTGTGATGTTTCCCTGGAAGAAGTTATCAAGTACATAGAACATTCTGTCATCAGCGATAGGACCGCTTATGAGGTCGTATTCTTCTGCAATGGCTGAATAGTGGCCATAAAGCTCAGTTCCTTTGAAGCCATCCATTCTTCCTCTATTAAATGCTATGAACATTGCCCATTCAAGACTGGTATCAAGTTCCTTTATTTCAAGAGCTGATGTATCAAGAGAAACGATATAGAATCTGGAACTGTCATAATCGCAGGTCAGGGTAAGCGGCTGCAGGGGATCAGTCCCCATGTAGAAGCCAGAACCGAAGTCGCATCTTTTCCTGCTTGATGGAGTAATTTCACCTGTAATACCTGCTTTTGAGCTGTGGTAGAGCAGGAGCCTATCTTCGGCATTTATGGAATCAGTCTCTTTCTTTATTCTATCTATTGTAAACCTGTCAACAGGAATGCTGTTTGCCCTGCAGAAGTCGTAGAGTCCGCGCTGAGCGAGCCTGTTTGGCTCTGCGTGACCATTCTCCCATCTGTTGATGGTAGCAAAGGTGAGACCCAGCTCTTCTGCAAACTGGCTCTGCGTAAGTCCTGCATGTTTCCTAATATATATCAGTAGATCCTTCATATGCACCTCGCAAAGTATATAACATAGTATATATTGTTTAGTATATATTATGTTATATAAAAAATCAATAGCACAAATTTTCAGAAAACTCTTGACTCTAACTGTATTATTAGTATAATACAGTTAAGAAGTGTATTACAGTACTAATACAGTTAGGCGGTGGTTTCATGATAGAATTTAAAGATTTCAAACAGGAAAATGGAATACCGATCTATACACAGATACTTATGTATATCAAAAGGGGTATCATTGCAGGAAGGATTGTGGATGGAGATCCGCTACCATCGAGGCGTCAGCTATCTGCACTGATTGGAGTAAACCCTAATACAGTTCAGAAGGCATTTAAGCTTCTGGAGGATGAGGGTTTGATACAATCATCAACAGGAGCAAAGAGCGTTGTATCCATAGATGGGGCAAAGATAGAGATGCTGAACCAGGAGGTTCTGGAAAACGACATGGAAAGCATCGTCCAGGCAATGAAACAGATGGGTATTTCAAAGGAGAAGGCAGTAGAACTTATTGAGAAGTTCTGGGAGGTGTGTGATGAGTAATAATAGATTTTCAATATTAAAAGTGCAGGCCACAGCAACGGTAGATAAGCTCATACTAATCCTGGCAGGAGGAACAGCTCTGGAACTCATACTTTACTTCCTTATTGGAAGGAATGGGGCAGATCTCGGAGAGGTATTCTACAAAAGTGGATGCGTACCGGTATTCCTGATAATGATACTGCTGACAGTAGCAGTTCTGGGCTTCGCATTTGGAAGGAAAGGCAATGGCAGATACACAGTAGAGCGTCTGGGACTTACTGATATGGAAGTGTTCACATTTTCATGGATATATGACTTTGCAGCAATAGCTGTAGTTGTAGCCCTTCAGGCATTCCTAATCTTCCTTATCACCATCCTTCATGGAGATTCTGGAAGCGTTGTTATCATAGCAATCTACGCAAGCAGCTTCATAAATGCAATAGTACCTCTGATGGCACTGGAAAAAATCCTTATTCTCGTAACAAACATAGCAGCTTTTTCAACAGCATCATCTATAATCAGGATGCATGAGCTGAAGGGAAGAGGCATAAGCGGGGAAGGCGTCTTAGCTGTATCCTGTGCCTTGATTGGAGCAGCACCAATTCTTGAAATTACAGGAGTGCAGGCTGCAATAGCGATGATCGCAATCTTCGGCCTGTTCACCGTTTGGCATAGCGTGAGAAAAGATCTCAGCAGCAGGGGAGGCGAGTAGAGCATGAAGAGTGTATCAAGGATCGTATTACCAGGGCAGAGCGCATTTAACAGATTCATAGCCTACGGAGCAGCACTTACATTCTCAGTGATAATGGGATCGATAGCCTTCATGGGAAGTCTCGATGGGAAGGTAAATGAACTGTATGTATACAGGGGGAATGAGAGAGTCCTGGTTGAGAGCAGAAATGTATGCGACATAAATGAGCTGCTGGCTCAGTCAAACAGATGGTTTACCATCATAATAATTGCATGCATCATAAACATCATCCTGAACTACATCAGGGTATATAGGAATAATAACCAGTATGTATTCATGAGAATGGATAATCCGGGACTGATGCACAGAATGTGCCTTACAGTTCCGCTGATAATAATAGCAGCAGCAATCATACTGGCAGGCATAATGATATATGTATATTATCTAGGCTATATAAATGAGGTTCCGGCGCAGTGCATGCCGCAGTGGAACGGAATTAATATCTGGAGGACATTCTAATGATTACGGTAAGAGAAGTAAGTAAGACATATGGAAAAACAGAAGCACTAAAGAATGTGAATCTGGACATTCCTCAGGGAAGTATAATTGGAATCTTTGGAGAGAACGGTGCAGGAAAGACCACTCTCATGAAAAGCATATTAGGATTCATCCCATGCAGTGGAGAAATCCTTCTGGATGGTGAAAAGATTTCAAAGAACAATATCGGAAGACTGTCATTTGCAACCAGCGAGCATTCATTCTTTCCTGATCTGACAGGCGACATGCATGCTGAGCTATATCAGAACAGCTTCAGCAGATTTGATCAGAAGAGATATGATGGACTCATGAAATTCTTCGGACTTCCTGGAAACAGAAAGCTGAAGACCTTCTCAATGGGACAGAAGAACCAGTTCGAGGTTGTAATGGCACTGGCACAGGGTGCAGACTATATCTTCATGGATGAGCCATTTGCAGGAAATGACATATTTAACCGTGAAGACTTCTATAAGCTCATGTCAGGCATCCTTCGTGATGATGAGACAGTAATACTGTCAACGCACCTGATTGACGAGGTATCAAATTTCGTAGATAGAGCAATCCTCATAAAGGGAGGAGAGATCATAGGAGACATAGACAGATATTCGGAAGAATATGAGAGCAGAGAATTAGTGGATATTGTAAAAGAAGTATACGGATATGAAAGAGATAGGGTAGCAGAAGCCCTGAAGGAGATGAGTAGCGATGAAGGCTAAGACAAGGCTTGCAGTAATAATTGGAGCAGCAATACTGATTCTGGGAATTGGTTCAGCAATCTATATGATAGCGCATAGCAATGATATATCTTTCACAGAAAAGACTATTTCCGGACAGCTGAGCGAAGCAGATGGTCTTGTAGCTGAAAGAGGCATCAATTTAGGCCTAAAGCATTGGGACAGCACATTTACATACCAGAACGGATCATATTCAGTAGAAAACAGCTTTAAAAAGAACCAGTCCTACGAAAGCGGTGAGGATAAGTCAGGAGCTGACGTGTTCTTTAAAACTGATCTAAGCAAGAAAGAAGACAAGAAGATGCGTGAAAAAACCAGGGATGAATATGACGCTACATGTAGACCGGATAGCTATTTCTACGCAAGATATACTCTTTATGATGAAGAGGCTGGAAAATGGAAGGAAGAAGATGACATATACAGCCCTGTATCAATGGCAATCAGAGAATATTTCAAAGTACCAACTGATAAATGCAGTGACCTTAAATACACATATAACTATGATACAGGAGATGTAGATCAGGACTATGATATATTCTGTCTGACAGAAAAGACAGTTAGAGACTATCACTACCTTCAGTGTGAGGTAGAAAGCCTATACAACGAAACATATACGAAGAGGCTGGATCCCGACAAGACCGGTGTGGATCCATATGATATAGCTGCCGGATACGGCCTATATCAATATAATCTGCATGGAGATGAAATTGATATAGAAAATGTTTTCTCTCCAGACGGCGAGGAGGCAATCATAGATGTGGAACCTCTTTCTGATGAGAAGGAAATGATGGTAATCACTTATCTTGATAAGCATGTATATGGATACGTTCTCCAGCAGGAGGATGCAGAGCTGAAGCAGAAGATTGACTTTGGAGAAGGGAAATTAGTATTAGGTAATAACCCATGGTATAAGATCTGGAATGCACAGTGCGCATATACAAGGCATGATGATAATTATGATTATCTGATTACAGACAGCAATATATTTGTACTTGATAAAAAAGATGGAAAATATGAAGAGAAACTGGCATATAGCCATGACAACAAGCTCGGAATACTGATGGACCCAACAACAGAAGTAGCATTTGATGGAAAAAGACTTGCCGTTATGGGAGTACCGGTAGATGATTCCGGAATGTATGACAAGACATACGGGTTTGAACTGGCAGTTATCGAAAATGATGAAGTGAAATACAGCGGAAAATATGAATGCAGTCTGGATTCAGTATTAAGCGACGATGTGTATCTGGATGATATCTCAGGCAAAGACTGTCTTAGATTAAGCTGGGAGAAGTAAAGGAGGACAAGATGGGTATCTTTAAAAAGCAGATTGAGCAGGAAAAGAAAGATAAGAATGATCTTGTGCTTTAGTACTTCCATAAGCCTCAGGAGACCAGGGGAAATGCAAGGATAATGGGAATGCATATTGATGGAAACTATGTTGCAGGACCGGAGGTATTTAAAGGACTAATGCCGACAAAGGTTGAGGGAATCAAGTATCTGAAGCAGTCGTTAAAAGAATAGAATTGTTAAAAATGCTGGTTTAACACCGGCTGTAATAAAGATATATCAGACTAGAAGTATTAAAGGAGGACGAAATGGGTATCTTTACAAAACAGATTGAAAGTGAGCAGAAAGAAAAGAGCGAACTTGTACTTCAGGGAATGAAGTCACTGGAGGAAAACGGATTTATCGCAGGCGAGGAGAAAAAGGAGCTCCCAGAGGGCTATCTGGATGGTAAACTCATAGCATTCAGTAATGTCTATGCAAATGCCTGCCAGGAATTCAGCGGCAGTGCAGAGGAGCAGCTGGCTCAGTTCAGAGAATTTCTGAAGCAGAAAGTAATCAAGGGCGATATAATGAGAAAGCGCGGCAAGGTATATAACTACGATATTGATTCTGTCATGGATATTACAGCATTTGTCATGGCCTTCAGAGATCCTGATAATGAAAATATAATGACATGCGCATGCATAAAAGAGGGAATAGAGATTACCTGCAAGGCGGCAGCTCCAGAAAAAAGAGATGGCGCATATGCAGCCGGCCTTATGAAGCAGAGCTTAAAGGAGGCTACTGATAAGATCGCTGAGAATGGAAATGATTATCCGGTAGTAATCTATGATGAAGAGAACAATGAACTTACAGCAGTAATATATGTACTTCAGTACTTCCATAAGCCTCAGGAGGTAAGAGGCATGGCAAAGGTAGATGGAATGTTCTTTGGAGGGATGGATTCACTTGCAGGGCTTCTTCCAAAGAAGGTTGACGGCATCAAGTATCTGAAGCAGTCAATAAGAGAATAATGAATGAAGGGGCTTAAAGGCCCCTTTTGTTTGTTTTTGAAGGGGAAATGGTATATAATCGGGATAGTAGAGGAGGTAGAAACTATGAGAATATATACCTTGAAAATAGATGAAAGAGAAGCTGCTGCAGTAGAAAAGAACGGAAAGCTATATCCTATAACTAATTGTAAAGATATGAGCGATGTGATTGAAAAAGGGACTGAAAGCCTTGAATTAGGCATGCCATTGGAATTTGGCGATGCAAAGATTCTGGCCCCTATTCCTCATCCGAAGCAGGATCTCATATGTCTTGGCGTAAACTATGAGGAGCACAGGGAGGAGTCAAGCACAGGCATCGGCATGACCAAGGACAGTGCCAACATCTACTTCTCTAAGAGAGCGGCGAAAGCATCGGGAGATGGCGATGAGATCCCTCTCTATGACTTTGTAGACAGTACGGATTATGAAGCTGAGCTTGGAGTAATCATTGGAAAATCTGCAAAGAATGTGAATCGTGAGGATGCTCTATCTTACGTATTTGGATACACGGTAATCAACGATGTGAGTGCAAGAAACCTTCAGAAGAAGCACAGCCAGTTCTACTTTGCAAAAAGCCTTGACGGATATACAGTGATGGGGCCATGCATTGTTACTGCCGATGAGATCGCGGATCCCCAGAACCTGGATATCTGGTGCAGAGTAAATGGTGAGTTCCGCCAGAAGAGTAACACCGGAAACATGATCTGTGACATTGCAGGCATCATAGAGGAGCTTTCCATGGGAATCGAGCTCCTTCCTGGAACCATCATTTCAACAGGAACACCGGCAGGCACAGGCATGGGAATGGATCCACCTGGATTTCTTCATGAAGGAGACATCTGCGAGTGCGGAATTGAGAAGATAGGAAGCATAAAGAATGTCTGCAGACAAAAATGAGAAATATTCTGAAATCTATGGAAATGCATCATTTTTTTGGTATAATAGATGTATGTATGATCCAGAATTTATTTTAAAGAAAGGAATTTTTAAATATGAGTAAACCATTAGAAGGCGTAAAAGTATTAGACTTAACTCAGGCATACAGCGGTCCATTCTGTACAATGAACCTTGCTGACATGGGTGCAGAAGTAATCAAGATTGAAAGACCGGGCGCTGGTGACCAGACTAGAACATGGGGACCTTTCAAGAATGACTACTCCGCATATTTTGCATATGTAAACAGAAACAAGAAGGGTATCACTTTGAACATGAAGGAAGAAGAAGGTAAGGCTATCTTCGCTGACATGATCAAGAACGCTGACGTAGTAGTAGAAAACTACAAGGTAGGAACTCTTGCTAAGCTTGGATTCGACTATGAATACATGAAGGAATTAAACCCTGGAATCATCTATGCAAACATTTCAGGATTCGGTCTTGAAGGACCTCTTTCATCAAGACCTGCATACGATATCGTAGCACAGGGAATGTCCGGCATGATGAGCGTAACCGGTTATCCGGATGCTCCTCCAGTAAAGATCGGACCATCCATCGGCGATAACTATTCAGGTGCTTACCTTTGCATGGGTATCTTAGCTGCTTTATACAGAAAGCAGGCTACAGGCGAAGGCGCTAGAGTAGACGTATCAATGGTAGATACTCTGTTCTCAGTAATGGAAAACTTCGTTGTTAAATGGACAGTTGCTGGTGAAGTTCCAATGAGAGCTGGTAACGTAGACCCTGGTATTGCACCATTTGACTCATTCTCAGCGAAGGACAAGGATTTCGTAATGGGATGCGGAACTGATAGAATGTTTGAAAACCTTTGCAAGGGCATCGGCAGAGAAGACCTTCTTGAAGACGAAAGATTCAAGACGAATGGTCTTAGATGCGACAACTATCTTCCGGATCTTAAGAATGAAATCGAAAAGTTCACGAAGACCAAGACTGTTGCTGAATTAGAAGAGATCATCGTTCCTCTTGGAATTCCATTCGGACCAATCAACGATATCCCTACAATCGCAGATTCAGACCTTATCGCTGGCAGAAACATGCTTTGGACTGTTAATCAGCCTGGCATGGATGCTGAAATCAAGATTCCTGGATGCCCAATCAAGATCCACGGTATCGAAGACAAGGCTGAAAAGGCATCACCAACATTAGGTGAAGATAACTATGAAGTTTATAAGAATCTTCTTGGATACGATGAAGCTAAGGTTAAGGAATTAATCGAAAAGGGAATCATCTAATCTGAAAGAACAAACAAAATGAAACGCATGGCCCTCAGCTTCGGCTGGGGGCTCTTCATAACGGAGAGAAAAAATGGACAGACCATTTACAGTATGTCATCTGCTTACATCGCTAGACGGAAGGCTGGAAGGAAACTTCTGGGAGACTTCCGAAGCACTGGTTGATGCAGCTGGTGAATACGCAAGGATCAGAAGGGAATATGATGCGGATGCAGCCATCTATGGGTCAGTGACCATGGGTGAGACATATACCGAAAGGTTTGCGGAGATTGATGACAGGACACCTGCAGGCGCAGGTGATGATTTCATCTGCAATCAGGATGCAGGGAAATACTTTGTATCCATAGACCCATATGGCACAGTGGGCTATGATGACGGATACATGGAAAAGAGAGGAAATCCAAGAGCACATATCATAGAAGTGGTGACAGGCAGGGCACCGAAAGCATATCTGGAATATCTCAGGGATAGAGGTGTATCTTATGTGTTTGCAGGAGCGGATGAAGTGGATTTCAGGCTGGTGCTTGAAAAGCTTAAAAACATATTTGGAGTAGAGAAGGTTCTCATTGCAGGAGGAGGAAAGGTGGATCATGCTTTTCTGAAAGCAGGCCTCATAGATGAGCTTTGCATGGTGATTGCTCCTGCCGCAGAGCCTGTAACTGCAAGAGTTCATATGTTTGACTGTTTTAATGAAGAAGAAAAGAATCCGCCGGTCACCTTTGAGCTGAAAAGCGTAGAAAGCACAGAAAATGACCTGGTGGTGATACGATATATACCAAAGAATAGAAGGTAGTCATGCAGACCAGGGAAGAAGCATTTGAAAAACTTAAGAAATCGGAATTCCGCGCCAAGTTCCATCTGGACCAGAAGGATAGGGCGTACATAGAGGAGAAGGGCATGGATACCATACGCATGCATGCAGCAGATTTCATCCGGACACGGCTTGCGCCAGCGGAGATTCCAAACGACGGAAAGCAGACGCCGTGGAGGGGGCATCCCGTATTTAAGGCTCAGCATGCATGTGCCTGCTGCTGCAGAGGGTGCCTGAACAAATGGTACAGGGTGCCGGCCGGCACCCAGCTCAGTGAGAATCAGCAGAAAAGAATTGTGGATTTTCTGATGGCATGGATTGAAAAAGAATATGAAAAATGAACCTCCTTACTGAACTTTCAGAAGGAGGTCTTATATTACACATCGAAGAATATATTTCTACCTTCTCTGCGGCTTGTAAGGAAGCCCAGAGATTCCAGCGCTTTAAGATCCTGACGGGCTGTCTCAAAGGATACTTTGAGTTTGTTTTTCCATTTTTTCGCTGTTATCACATGAATATCCTCGCTTGCAAGCCAGAATGCACCTTTAAGAATTCTGCTGTCTTCATCCATCTGCTCCTTTAACTTTTCATATTTCTGAAGATTTTTCAGATGATTCCTGGCGGATGATACTGTGCCAGCTAAAAGACTGGTGTAGAAATTTACGAAATATGTAAGGTCATGGCCGTTTTCTTTATTCTGACATGAGCGAAGTGCCCTATAGTACATTGATCTTTCTTCTGAAAGGATTCCAGAGATAGGAACCATACGGAAGAAATCATAGCCTGCCTTAAGAAGAATCATATAGGTAAGAGCCCTTGCAGTTCTGCCATTTCCATCAAAGAACGGATGAATGGTCACAAAATATGCATGGGAGATAACCGCCCTGATTACCGGATGTACTCTGGAATCATTCATAAATGAAATCAGTTCATTCATCATCCTGGGTACACAGGCTGCATCAGGTGCTGTATAGATGGTCTCCCCTGTATGAGATACGACGTAGACCAGATCATCTCTGTAACCGGCTCTTGTATCATCCTCAAGAAGACCGTCTGTAAGAATCTCCCCTATTTTAAGTATGATTTCATGATTAACCGGATAATCTAGATGTTCCAGGACAAACTCCAGTGCCCTATAGTTATTAATAATCATCTGCTCATTTTTATCTTTAGGATTTCGTCCGGATGCAATCAGTTCCTTTGCATTTTCACGTGTACTATACGCCCCTTCGATGATACTGGAATAGTACGCCTCATCCATGATTCCGGATGAATCAAGGATGCTGAAAATACTGGAGGGCGATGTATTTCTGGCCATTTCTGTAATTACATCAGCTGACTTTAAGAATTCATCTGTTTCAACAAACCAGCAGGGAGTGCCATCTGACGAGTGAAGGGGAAGTTCCTTTGCCTTTTCCCTGCGATATGCCAGCTCTTCCGGCCAGAAATCATCAATGCTTACTGCCATGGGGAGCCTGTACAGGGTCTCTTCTTTATTGGTATACATATCAAAAAAATGTTCAATGAGGTTCTGTTCCATATTTATTCAATCCTTTATCTAATATATATCTAGAACGTATCTAATTCATCTCTAATATATATCAAAGGCATGCCAAAATCAATATTATTTGGCAAACATATTGATAAAAACAGGGCAGTTGCATTACAATATATAGAAAAGCAGAGAGGAGGAAAGAATATGCCACAGTTCAAGGTACATTCAGAATTTGAACCCATGGGTGACCAGCCGCAGGCCATAGATATTCTGGCTGAAGGCATTAAAAATGGCGAGAGATCGCAGGTGCTGATGGGCGTTACAGGCTCAGGCAAGACCTTTACAATGGCAAAGCTTATTGAAAAGGTGCAAAGGCCTACCCTTGTCATATCACATAACAAGACTCTGGCAGCCCAGCTCCATGGTGAGTTCAAGGAATTCTTTCCTGAAAATGCTGTAGAATATTTCGTATCATACTACGACTACTATCAGCCGGAGGCATATGTTGCATCCACAGATACATATATTGAGAAGGATTCAGACATCAATGACGAGATAGAAAAGCTCCGTCATAGCGCTACAGCTGCTCTTTCGGAGAGAAGAGATGTCGTCATAGTTGCATCTGTGTCCTGCATATATGGTCTTGGCTCTCCGGTAGACTATGAGAATCAGGTAATATCCCTTAGGCCGGGGAAGACATTTGACCGGCAGGAGCTTCTTCGTAAACTGGTGGATATCCAGTATACGAGAAATGACCTGGGATTTGTCAGGGGTACATTCAGAGTGCGTGGAGATACCATAGATATCTACCCGGCAGGCTCTGAGAGCGCAGTAAGAGTTGAACTCTTCGGAGATGAGATCGATTCCATCAAGGAACTGAATCCCATAACCGGCGAGATCCTGGGGATCAGAAATCACATATCCATATTCCCGGCATCCCACTACGTAACATCTCCGGAAAAGATGGAGAACGCGCTTCGTACAATTGATGAGGAGCTGCAGGAGAGAATCACCTGGTTCAAGGATAGAGGAAAGCTCCTTGAGGCACAGAGAATAGACCAGCGGACAAGGTATGACCTGGAGATGCTTAGAGAAATAGGCAGATGCAAGGGCATTGAAAACTATTCCAGGCATCTGAACAACCTGCCGCCGGGCACTAGGCCATATACCCTCATTGACTATTTCCCGGAAGACTTCCTCATCATCATTGATGAGTCCCATGTCATGCTGCCGCAGCTTAGAGCCATGTATAACGGAGACCAGTCAAGAAAAGGTTCTCTTGTAGAGTATGGATTCCGGCTGCCGTCGGCGCTGGATAACAGACCTTTGAAATTTGCTGAATTTGATCATCTGGTAAACCAGATTGTCTATGTATCCGCAACGCCGGCAGATTACGAAAAGGAGCAGGCAGGAGGCATAACCGCCCAGCAGATCATAAGGCCTACGGGACTTCTTGACCCTGAGATAGAAATTGTACCATCCGAAGGACAGATCGACCATCTTATCGGTGAGATCAACAGGACGACGGAAAAGGGCGATAAGGTATTTGTAACAACGCTTACGAAAAAGATGGCTGAGAGCCTGACAGACTATCTCAAGGCTGCCGGAATACGCGTAAGATATCTTCATTCTGATGTAGATACCCTGGAAAGAATGGAGATACTAAGAGACATGAGACTGGACCAGTTCGATGTACTGGTAGGCATCAATCTATTGAGAGAGGGCCTTGACATTCCGGAAGTATCCCTTGTTGCCATACTGGATGCAGATAAGGAAGGATTTCTGAGAACCGAGACATCTCTCATCCAGACCATCGGCAGAGCAGCCAGAAATGTGGACGGAAGGGTCATTATGTATGCAGATACCATTTCCAAGGCAATGGAGGCTGCAATATCGGAGACCGAGAGAAGAAGGTCCATACAGCAGAAATATAACGAGGAGAATGGAATAACCCCTCAGAGCATCAGGAAGGCTGTCCGAGAGGTTATCGAGGCCACAAAGGAAGCGCCGGAAGAGACATATGAGGACAAGTCGCCGCTTGAACTTACAAAGAAGGAACTGAAAGAGTACATAAAGAAACTGGAAAAGGAAATGAAGCAGGCAGCAGAAGACTGGCAGTTTGAGCGCGCTGCAATGCTTAGGGATAAGATATTTGAATATAAGGCTAGACTTTAAGGGAGGTATTGGAAATGAAAAAGATCAGAATTGGTCTTCTCGGTCTGGGAACCGTAGGAGGCGGCGTATATAAGCTGGTAGAAAAGCAGAAGGAAGAATTTCCGGCAAAGACAGGTGCAGAGGTTGAGATCGCAAAGATTCTTGTAAGAAGCCTTGATAAAGAAAGACCGGGAATTCCCAAGGAACTCCTTACAGATAAATGGGAGGATATCGCAAATGACCCTTCCATCGACATCATCGTAGAGGTTACAGGCGGAATCGAGCCTGCAAGAGAAAGAATATTAGAGGCTTTAAGAGCAGGAAAGAATGTGGTAACCGCCAACAAGGATCTTCTCGCAATGCATGGCGGAGAGCTTTTCACAGAAGCAGAAAAACTCGGAAAAGATCTTCTGTTTGAAGCATCCGTAGCAGGCGGAATCCCAATCATCCGGCCGCTAAAGGAATGCCTTGCAGGAAATGTAATCGATGCGGTGATGGGTATTGTGAACGGAACAACAAACTATATCCTCACAAGAATGACAGAAGACGGCATGGACTTTAAAGAAGCCCTTGCACTTGCAACAGAGTTAGGATATGCAGAGGCAGATCCTACGGCGGACATCGAAGGCTATGACGCAGGAAGAAAGGTTGCACTCATGGCATCTCTGGCATTCGGCTCAAGAGTAACATTTGATGATGTATCCACGGAAGGAATCACGAAGATTTCAGTCAAGGACATTGAGTTTGCAAAGACCTTCGGAAAGGTCATCAAACTTCTTGGAGTAACAAGAAATACAGAAGAGGGCATAGAAGCAGGCGTATTCCCTGTCCTTCTTGATGAACATCATCCTCTTGCATCGGTAAGGGATTCCTTTAATGCTGTATTTGTACACGGCGATGCAGTGGATGATGCCATGTTCTACGGCAGAGGAGCAGGAGAATTCCCTACCGCAAGTGCAGTAATGGGAGACATCATTGAAATCTGCAGAAATCTGGTGAACGGCTGTACCGGAAGAGTAAGCAGCACATGCAACAAAGAAATACCGGTCAAGGATGCAAATGAGATTGCAAGCGCATATTTCCTTAGACTGAAAGTAGAAGATACCATCGGCGTTCTTGCAAGCATTGCAAGCGTACTTTCAAACAACAGGATTGGAATCACGCAGGTCGAGCAGCTCAAGAGTGTGGATGGAATTGCTGAGCTTGTAATCGTTACAGAACCAGTAAAGAGAAAGCATGTAATCGATGCACTTCTTGTATTTAACGGCATGTCAGCAATCAAGGAAGTATGCAGCGTCATCAGGGTATATTAGGGTTGTGTTTTTTTCTTTTGAGCGACAAAA
>JAZRWY010000005.1:0-15957 GCA_045599945.1 Anaerovoracaceae bacterium
GTGAACTACATCGGCAATTGAATTACCGAGCATCTGATTTGCGAGGCTCCGCCTCGTAGATTCAGTGGTGCGTCCATAACACCGCTACTGCTACCTTTTTCAGGTTACACAGCTACTTTTAGTATTCTTGTACCCATAAGCCCGGCTACGGGCATTTCTTTTTCTATGCCGGCCACGGCAAAGTATTTTCTCATGATATTGTATGCCCCTACTACATCTGCATTGATAACCTGTCGGTTTACCACATACAAGCCTCTCTGCTTTCTATTTGATTTCACAGCTTCATCTTTTGACACCTTACTTGTATATGGTGAACACTGACTTGTATAGCTTTCTTCCTGCTTTTCAAATCTTATGCCAGCCTTCTTCAACTTATATTCCAGCATACAATATATTTTTCTATATGGCAGACCATGAAGTTTCTGATTGTTCTTCCTGCCTATGTCGTTTTCTTTTCGAATATTTCTGAGATCGCCTACAATAACTGTTCGCACATCATTCCTGATACAGTACTCGATCAGGCTATGTGTGGTTTTATGAAGATAATCCCTTATACAGTCTCTTTTCTTTTGATAAAGTTCCTGCACATGTTTGGATGGCTTAGGATATTCAACGCCTTTTCTTGCCTGTTGTTTTGCCCACTGGGATTGTACTCTGGCAATCTCTTTATCAAATTTTCTACATATGCTTAGATATTTACGCCCTATAATAAATGAACTTCCATCACTATCATAACAGGTCATAAGATTATGAAGTCCCATATCTATAGAAAGATAATGATCATTATTTGCCTGCAATTCTGCATCAGCGATTTCATATACTGCAATCACTTCACACTTTCCATTCTCCGGAGGATATACATGAAGCTGCTTTATCTTTTCAATGTTCTTAAAAATCTCATTTTTAAGAAACAGATAGTTGTCATTGATCTGATATTTCTCCTTCAAATATCCTTTTAACTGTTTAGGAATGGACAGTCTGACCTCACTTCTTTCCGCATCATGCTTCATCCCATTCTGCATATATGTGACTGCAATCCCCTTTTGCTTAAATCGAGGTGGTCTCGGATTTGCTATACCGCCTGTTTTCTGCAAAGCATAAAACGACTTCCAGGACTTATCTAACAGCTTACATACTTCTTGCGCTGTCTGCGATGGCAATGGTTTAAACCACATATTGTCTTTATGATGTGATTTCTGATAATACCAGTCCGGATACTTTTCCAGTTCCATCTCCTTATAATGAATCCTTTCATAGTTGCATACATTCCAAAGCTTTGATGCTGCATAACATAGATGTCCTATAATATTTGATTCGTTTCCGCTCAGCTTTACGAACGTCTTATGTGATAACAGCATAGCATACCTCCGATCTAATAAGATTTGCTCTGGTGCTCAATATATCTTCGGATATTTTCTTCTGATACCGAGCCGATTGTTTCAACATAATACGAATGATTCCACAGCTGTCCCTTCCACAGTTTCCCTCTTATTTCTGGAAACTGTTCAAAAAGCTTCCTTCCTGTGATTCCTTTCAAGTACTTAACAATATCAGTGACTGATAGCTTTGGTGGTGCTGATACAAAACAATGAACATGATCACCTTCACCGGTCTCAAAAAGGTGTACTGTAAATCCTTTGTCCGCTGCGATATCCCGAACCAATTCTTTAAGATGCTCCTCAATTTCATGGTTTAGAATCATCCTTCTGTACTTCACTGACCACACTACATGGTAGTTGATATTATATGCACAAGTTCTTGAATGTATTAGATTTTCCTTTATACATATAGCATATCATATCCACAGATATATATCAAGAAAAATCGAATATGTGTTCGTTTTTTCTTATAATAATCGCCTATTTACATGCTGTATAATAGATGAACAAATCTGCCCTGACCTGCTTTTCGCATGTTAATAGGCGTGACGATTTCATCTCGGCACTTGAAGAACCGAGGATTCCCGCTTGTTATCCTAAACTTCAAACCGCAGACCCGCAGCAAGGTTCTGCAATCCCGCGTCAATGCCAGCGGTGGTATTTCTTTCTGTAATATATGCAGAAAAATAACGCTCCAAGAACGGTAACTGTCACGATATACATGAGGCTATGCAATCCGCTCTCATAAGAATTCTGAACTACGCCAAACGGTATGCCGTCCGTGTAGAAAAAACTATGCACAAAACTCTTTTGGTTCCATAATATGCCCTGCGAAAATATCATGAACTGATCCAGATACTGTTCTCCAAAAAATACGGATAAGCAAACGGCCAGACTCAATCCTGCCTTCTTGACCAACAAAGCAATAAATGCTGCAATAAAACTCCACATGACCCACACAGCCATGGTGACTATAAAAAAAGTAATCACTTTCTGCGTATTCGTCATAAAACTGCCGACAAAGAGCCCTGCAGACAAATCTGCTCCAATGCCAGCCGCGCATAGCAAAACCAGGCAGATAGCATCCAGAAGCACAATTGCAATCAGCTTATCGGATACCAGCTGGAGAACGCTTTTGTTGCTCAATTTATACTCCGTCATATGGATTGTTTCGTCCATCGCTCCCACAAAGGCGCCAATAATCACTGGCTGAGAAACACCAAGCAAATGGGCAATTGTCAGGAGCGTATATGTGCAATATCCTCCTTCTATCGGAAATTTCATATCAAAAGCAACAAAGAACATATTATACAGCATGACCGCAAAGGATCCAACGCTGACCCAGAAAAACAAGCGATTGGACTTTATTGTCAGAAGTTCTCCTTTTACCCGCTTATTCATCAATCACCATCTCCAGCGAGCCATTGCAATCTGCATGGAATGTGAACTCGATATAATATTTTCCGCCGCTAAACTTTTTATCAGAAAAAACATTTCCTTTTTCTCCAGCCTTAACGGTTACCTCGTCTATCACTTTTTTCTTTCCATCTTTTATTGAAACATCCACCGCCTTTGAAAGACTATTATCTTTTACAGAAATACTGTGCTCCTTTTGTTCATCCAGACTTATCTCCTCGGTATATTTTTTTTCGTGTGCAATATTACAGTCCACCTGAATATCGTTTACATATTTTCTATCCTGATCAAAATATGTCATTACCGTATTATATTCATTTGCATTATCGTCTGTTATTTTTCCCGCGTTTACAAACGCAAGGAATGCACAAACTATCAAAAGTATTATTGTCATGACTAATAATTTCTTTTTCATCCACTTATCCTCCTCTTTAACAACCCAATGCCTATGCTTGCTATCGCAAGAAACACGACAACCCATATTACAAGCCCATTGCCATTAGAAAAGCCGCCCGATAGTTCAAAAGAAAACTGCTTTAGCCCTTCTAATTGCTCTTTCATCGGATTCAGCATATTTGAGAAATACCAGTAACCATCCAGTTTTTCCCACACCCGATTGACAATTCCCGGAAAAACATTAGGAAAAAATTCAAGCGAAAAGGTAATGATTACAACAACAACAATGTCTTTAATGTATATTCCCACAATCATACCAAGAATTATATTTCCCAACGTCATCATCCACACTAGCAAAGCTTGTGTGATAACTGGAAATTCTTCACCGGAAATCACACTATCACGAAACACCATGAGTATATCTGGTATCAGAATAATCAAAGCAATCATGGCTCCAGCTGCAGCAGCACCTACTGCTATTTTGGAAATCCATAGCTGCGTTTTATTATAACTATAAAGAAAATACTCTTTCCGGTTGTCCACAAATTCCATGTGAACAGAAAGAAATCCATATAATATTCCCCAGATTTTTCTAAACAGCGTAAGGAAGAGAACCATGGAAAAAGCCTCTCCTTTCTGAATTGTATTTACGTCGTCCTGCCTAATGGCATCACCAGCCCAGAACACCTCCCATAAAAACAGAATCAGCGTCAAGCACAAAAAGGTAATGCTAAATACAACGATTGTCGAATTCTTCCTTTGCTTAAGAAACTCCGCCTTAATTACCTTGTACATTTTGTCCTACACTTTCTAAAAAAATATCTTCTAAGCCATATTCCTTTTTGTCAACGTCCAACACTTCCAGGCCATCTCGCACCATTCTCTGGATAAGCGAGAAAAGATTCATTTCACAATTTATTGTTACAAATTGACCTTCGGCGTTTACCACCTGGCCTATTGAATTGAAATAATCCAGAAGGTGAGCATCTGCTTTCCTCTTCATAAGAATCTCATATTTATTTCTGCTCCCTCTGTTCCACGCTTCATGTTTAATGATTTTTCCATCTTGTAAAATGCAATATTCATCTATCAGTTCTTCCATTAAATTCAGAGAATGACTGCAGACCAGAATGGTTATCCCCATTTTTTTCATTTCAAGCAGATATTGCTTTAGCCAGATAACGCCATTTACATCCATTCCATTCGTTGGTTCATCCAGAACTAGTATTTCAACCGGTTTTATCATTGTTGACATTGCAAACTGCAATCTTCTTTTCATCCCTAGTGACAATTCATCCGCAGTCTTTTTTCTTGCATGGAGAAGATTTACTTTTTCCAATATGTCTGTTATCGATTCCTTCGAAAGCTCAACTCCTGCACTTAAAGCAGCGACTTGCAGATTGTCTTGAACACTTAAGTATCCATATAACGAAACATTTTCCGGCAAATAGCCAATGGACGGATGGTTGGATTTTGAAATATGCTCGCCATTGAAAAGAACTTCTCCGTCTGAAGCATTCAGAACACCAAGTATTATTTTAAACAGAGTGCTTTTTCCGGCTCCATTTTTTCCAAACACTCCAATAAAAGTTCCTCTTGCAACTTCTAGAGAAACTCCCTTTAGCACTACGCTCCTGCCATATGCTTTATGAACATCGTTAATTGCGATTGCCGGAACACTATCATTCATTTTATTCCTTCCTTATATAAAAATCACTTCAATGCGCCGCCGTAGATACGGCAGCGCATTGAAGATCATAAACTAAATTACGGTTTAACTGTCTTATTAATTTCTTTATCGTAGCTCTGAATCCCTATTTTAATCCACTGCGTATCAAGACCGTAGAAAAATGTAGAATTATTCCTTACTGTAGAGGACTTCGCTCCTTTTACCGCCCATTTTGCCTTTTTGTATGTACAGCTCCAGCCAGGATAATGGGTAGAATTGGCACATCTTGCATTTTTCCAGTTTGAAAGTGTCTTTCCGTTTGTATTGTAATCACCCTTTACCCCTATGGTGAAAACCGGGATTCCACACCACGAATTATACGTTTTACTTGCAGATGCTGTTTTGGTTGCTGCACAGGCAGGAACCGCAAAGCATGTCATGATCAGTGATAAGACCAGGACAAAAGTTATCATTTTTAGTTTCATTTTATTCTCCTTTCAGCTACTTTTTCTTTATACTCAGGCAAAACACCTGAACCCATTTCTTTCACAGTGCAAAACGAACCATTTCATTCCTTAAATAATATGCATCTAAGAATATTCAATAGCCTTCCTCTCGTCTGCACCTCGTTTTCTTTCCAGCAAAGTGTTAAACACGCACCTCCTTATTCCTCTGCTGCTTCACATCCTACAACTTTCTTGTCTAGAATTATATCATTTTCCCATTCAACCTCGAAGAATAATGTATAAAATTAAGAATATCTTAAGATTAATTCGTCTAGAACGTACAATTCATAGGTAATAGCATGTAAATATTGTACAATTTTGCGGTTATGTAAAACATCTATGTTTGAATAGTGTTTTGTAATTTTTACATTAAATTTTCATTTTTTCTTCTTTGTATAGTACTATTTTGTTATTAATTTCCATTTTTCATTTTGCATATTTATTCATTTCAGACAAAAGAAAAACCCCACCGGAGCATTTCCGGCAGGGTTTTCAGGTTGATTAATCATCATATTCTTTATCAAAATCAAGAATCTCTCCTGTCTGTGCATCTATTTCAATCTCATATTCCATGTTCGAATAATTAAATTCTATTTCATAGACACCATCATCCAGTTCCGACTCATAATCCCGGATATCCTTTACGTTAAGTCCGGCTTTGGAAAGCGCCAGTTCTTTTGCTTTATCGTGTCCGATATTACCTTTCTTCTCCTCGCCGGAGATTTCATCGCCTTCCTTTTCGAATTCCAGAACGGTACCTACGGTTGCATCGATTTCTGCTTCATATTCCATCATACCGCAGAAAAACTCAACCTCATAGATCATCTGGCCGTCGTCACATTCAAATTCCACAGCATAATCATCCACATCATCTCTGCTGATGCCTGCATGCTTCAGAACAATATCCAGCGCCTTGTCCTTGGAAATATATTCGCTGGTATTCACCTTGCCATACTGTGAACCCTGCCCGGAAAGCTCCTTGCTGTCATCTGCAAGCAGCAGCAGCTCCTGGGTGGAGATTTTCAGCAGGGACTCCTCGGTCAGTCTCGGATTATCCTTGGTCAGTTTTTTGACCAGTGCTGCTTTTCCTGCAGAGATTCCATGTTCCTTTGCGAATGCTTTCAGTTCTTCGTCGGATTTCACATACTGTCCGAGAATTGCAGTGCCGACAGCGCATGTTTCCAGATATTCGTTCATGCTTTTTGCAATATCTCTTTCCAGACGGCTTCCCAGAGTTTCGTCCTCAGACTGTACCGATACCAGTATGGAATTGGAAACGTCATTAAGATATCCCTGCTTCAGCATGGATCCGAGCACGGCATTTGCCGCCACATCAATATCCGAACCGGTTAAGTCCATTCCGTCAAGAATGGCTTTTCCTTCTTTGTTTACAGCTGTCGCTTCCACAACCTTGCTTTTTTTGTTTACTTCAAGCTCAATGCCCGGATTTACATCCAGACCAATGATAGCCGCTGTTTTTTCAGCACTCCCGTTCAGAAACAGAATGCTTGTCAGACAGATGACAAGAGTCATCAGAAATCCTGCAGCCGCCTTCATGTTTCTGTTTTTCCTTCTTGCTTCATAGCCAAATGGAACCACCGTTTCATGTGCATGATGAATCTCTTCTTCGTCGATATGGCAGGCCTGCAGAATCGCAGCAAGATTATCGGGTGTATTCTTTTCCATTATATTTTCAATTCTCTGTTCCAGTTCACGCTCGTTCATCTCTATCTCTCCATTCGTTCCAAATGGTGCTTCATCTTCTTCAGGCTTCTATGGTACTTCGACAGGCAGGTTGCCAGCGGAATGCCAAGAATCTCTGCGATTTCCCTGTGCTTGAGCCCCGTTGTGGAATGCAGAAGCACAATTTCTCTGTCCATGTCATCCAGTATGGACATGGCATCGTCAATCAGCATGACGTTCAGCGGGTCTTCCTCCCGGTCTGCCAGCATATGATGAATCTCATCAATGTCTTCATGATGCCTGACAGAACGCAGATGGTTCAGACACAGATTCCGCGTAATGGTCAGAATCCATGCCATTGGCTTGCCCTGCGGCTGATAGGTGTCTGCAGAATGATGAATCTTGATATATACCTCCTGCATGACGTCCTCTGCCTCATGTACATTTTTTAATATCGATAGAGCAAATCCATAAACATCGCTCTTTGTCGTTTCATAGAGTTCTGCAAATGCAGCACTGTCTCCGTCTGCAATCTGAAGAAGCATCTGTTCGTTTATCTTTCCCATACCTGCTACCAAATTTCATGCCATGAATCTCAATTTATCCTTCTATTCATAGTTTTAACACAGAATTCCCCTTCTGTTAACCCTTTTCATCGATTTCATACATAAAACTATCGAGCTGACATGCGCCCGATAGTTTTACTTCTGTCATGGTTATCTTCTTTCCTTTGACCATTCGATGATCTTACCAGTCTTAGCCTGAACATCGTATTCATATCTCCAGGTACTTGTCTTGAATTTCACTTCATAGATGTACTGTCCATCATCCTTATCCTTGTAGCAGGTGCCCTTGTTGACGATCTTGAGTTTTACACCGCTGTTCTTTGCTACAGCTTTCTTTGCTGCTGTCTTGCTGATCAGATTGGATGAACCCTTTTTCTTTGCAACTCTCTTTTCCACTGTTTTTTCCATCAGTGTGCCTTTTCTGCTGAATTCGAAAGAGTATTCTGTTCCGTTGGACTTCTTTGTGAATTCCACTTCATATCTTCCATCATCATAGTCTGCTTCCAGATACTTAACCTGTGATTTCGTAAGACCCGCATTCTTTAATGCCTTTGTCTTTGCTGCAGATGTTGAAAACCCGCCGCTTGCAAATGCCGTTGCGCTCATTCCCATTACTACTGCCAGCGCCAATGCTACAGCAGCCACTTTCTTCATTACTTTCTTCATTTTCTTTTCCTCCTTTGAAATGTGTGCTTTTTCGTATCATTTTGTTCTTGTACCTAATATACACAACAGGAAGAGACTTTATTGCATCTTTTTTAAAAATTATTCAATCTTTTTTATTTCCCCCTCTACATCACCACTTCATCCACCGACAGCTCTCCTTCCGCTCCTTCAGAATCCATTTCTGTTCTGGCATCGTCACCTTCATGATCCAGTTGCGCGCAGGCTGCGTCTTTCACATGGCTGAAAGCGAGAGCAAACATATAATCCTTATATTTCCTGAAAATTCTTCGATGTTCTTTCTGTTTACTATCATATTGCCACCTTTGAAATGCATTTCACATATATTACATTTCCGTGCATGAAAATGTCACAAAAAAGTATCCATATTTTTAAAGAGGATCCATTCGGACCCTCTTTCCTATTGCCTGATTTCTTCTTCAACAATTCTCTTTGTATCTTTCAGAATCTCCAGAAACTCAATGGCTTCCTCCAGTTTTGTCTTTTTATCCACGCTAAGACGCATGAAAGGCTTTACACCGCCATGGAAGAATACCTTCCGTCCAAAGCGGTCGGACAGTTTCACCAGAACCGGTCCTGTAAGTCCATTGGTCTCCTGAAAATAGAAGACCACCTTTCCATTCTCCTCACAGACTTTGCGGATACACTCATCCTGGGCCATCTTGCGGATTCTGGAAATCCGGATCAGATTTTCCACCTGCTTTGGCGGCTCGCCAAAGCGGTCAATGAGTTCATCCAGCATATCCTCTTCCTCATACCAGGTATATACTTCTGCGATTTTCTTGTATGCATGAAGTTTCAGATTCTGATCGCGCATATATTCATCCGGAATATATGCCGGGCTGGAAAGTTCCACCTGTGTCTCTTCCTTTTTCTCGTTGACAACTTCCCCGTTGAGCGCTCTGACCGCATCATTTACTAGTTTGCAATAGAGCTCATATCCTATGTTCATCATATGTCCGGACTGGGCGGTCCCGAGAACGTTTCCCGCACCTCTGATCTCCAGATCACGCATGGCAACTTTAAATCCGGAACCGAACTCCGTAAAGTCGCGGATGGCCTTCAGACGCTTCTGTGCAACCTCCGTCAGCACCTTGCCCGGCTGATACATGAGATATGCATAGGCCATGCGGTTTGTTCTTCCGACTCTTCCCCGCAGCTGATAGAGCTGGGAAAGCCCGAATCTGTCCGTGTCCAGAACAATCATGGTATTGACATTCGGAATATCCATGCCGGTTTCAATGATTGTCGTGGAGACCAGCACATTGTATTCTCCTTCCACAAATGCCATCATGACTTTTTCCAGCTGTTTTTCACTCATTTTGCCGTGCCCTATGGCAACCTCGGCTTCCGGAACCAGACTGGAGATCTTTGCAGCAACCTGCGAAATGCCATTCACCCGGTTATATACCACATAGACCTGTCCACCCCTCGCAAGTTCCCTCTCGATGGCGCTTTTCATGGTCATGTCATTCTGCTCCGTCACATAGGTCTGCACCGGATATCTGTCCTCCGGCGGATTTGAGATGACGCTCATGTCACGGATGCCCGACATGGACATGTGAAGCGTTCTTGGAATCGGTGTGGCCGAAAGTGTCAGAACGTCCACATTGTTCTTCAGCTGCTTGATTTTTTCCTTATGCATGACCCCAAATCTCTGCTCCTCGTCGATAACCAGAAGTCCAAGATCCTTGAATTTCACATCATCCGACAGAAGCCTGTGAGTGCCGATAATCAGATCTACACTTCCTTCCTCCAGCTTTTTCAGGATTTCCCGGATCTGAGCATCTGTCTTGAATCTGGAGAGCACTTCCACCTTGAACGGGAATTTTTCAAATCTCTCTTTCAGCGTATAGTAGTGCTGATTTGCAAGAATGGTGGTTGGTACAAGAATGGCTCCCTGCTTGCCATCGGCCACGCACTTGAAAAGCGCTCTTGCCGCAACTTCAGTTTTCCCGAATCCCACGTCGCCACACAGAAGGCGGTCCATGGAAACGGAATTTTCCATGTCCTTTTTGATCTCCTGGATGCACCGGAGCTGATCTTCTGTTTCCACAAACGGAAAACTGTCTTCAAACTCCTTCTGCCACTCGGTATCCGGCGGGAATGCATACCCTTTCACCATTTTTCTTGCAGCATTCAGCTGCACCAGCTCCGTTGCCATTTCTGCAATGGATTCTTTTGCTTTTGCCTTTGCCTTTTTCCATTCACTGCCGGAAAGCTTGTTGATTTTTGGCGTGATGCCATCGGCACCGGAATATTTCTGGACAATGTCCATCTGTTCCACCGGTACATATAGCATATCCTTTCCGGCATACTGTATGTGCAGGTAATCCTTCTGCTCTCCATCAACGGAAAGCTGGCGGATTCCCATGAATTTTCCGATTCCGTGATTCTCATGAACCACATAATCGCCCTCCGATATGTCTGCAAACGACCGGATCGGGCTGCTTCCCTCTACAAATTCTCTGTTCTTTCTTTTCTTTTTCTTTTTTCTTGCCGTAAAGATATCTCCGTCAGAGATCCATACTCTTTTCTGCTGAGGAAATTCAATGCCGGAAGTCAGCTGCCCGGTCTGAAATTCCACTTTCGTATCAAGGGCTGCTCTGGAAAGAAACTCCTGCAGATTGGCTTTTCTCTCTTCTGTGGAACAGGCCAGAACGATCTGGTATCCATTCTTGACATAGCGGCGGATTTCTGTTTCCAGCATATCCAGGCGTCCATTGAAAACAATGGTATTTCTGGCAGAAAGATCATAAAGCCCTGCCAGCTCCTCCGCCCCCTTGATTTTCTTAATGAAAGCAGAGAAGACATAGACCTCCTCCAGATCATACAGTTTATAGAAGTCCTGCTCCTTCAGCAGCATTGTTTCATCTTCGGGAATGACCAGTCCTCTTTCCAGAAAGACTTCAAAATCTGCGGCAGTTTCCTCAATCCGCCCCTTCAGTTCCTCCAGAATCCGATCCGGATCGTCAATCATGACAGCCGGATGATCCATATATTCCCACAGGTGCATCCGCTCATCATAAAAGTATGAGAGATAGTCCTCCAGTATCTGTACATTGGAAAGATGCAGGATATGTTCACACACCTTCTCCATCTGCTTTGTCAGGTTTTCTGCCAGTTCTCCCTCCGCCTTCCGGATTCTCTTTTCATAGGCATTTCGGATCTTCTCTGCTGCTGCTTCAAAGACTTCCTTTTCACGGATGACGGAAACAGCGGGAAAGATTTCCACCCGGTCCACCATTTCCACAGAGCGCTGGGTGTTCCGGTCAAAGATTTTGATAGAGTCAATGTCCGTATCGAAGAATTCGATACGGTATGGCTGCTCCATGCCCGGCGCAAAGATATCCAGAATGTCTCCGCGGACGGCAAACTGTCCCGGACTGTCAACCATTCCATATCTCTCATAGCCCATGGCCATGAGTTTTTCCCGGATGATTTCCGGCTGGGCACTTTCTCCTCTTGTGAGGATGAAGGAGTCTTTTTCGAAAGATTCCTTTGGCGGAAGTTTTTTCAGGGCAGCACAAATAGGGGCTATGACGATAACGTCACCCCCTCCAGCGATTTCCTTCAGCACTGCCATCCGTTTCAGAAGCACATCATGATTCTTTGCTTCATAATCCAGCTGAAGATAACCTTCATCCGGCAGCACGCATATGCTTTTGTCAGTAAAAAAAGAAAGGTCACCTGCCAGACGCTCCGCTCGGTTTGCGGTTGCCGTAACGATCAGGCACTGTCCCTTCTTTTCCTTGGAAATGTGAGCGGCAACGGGTGCGCAGGCCGCATCCGATATGCCGCATATGCTGATAACGCCTTTATTTGTCATCTGCTTTTTCTTCCGCCTTTTTGTTTTTTACATTAAACCGGTTCATGGCAGTATCCACGCCCATGCTCGTGATGGCAAGGGCAGCATCTGCACATTTTTCCAGCAGAGGTCTGAGTTCCTCCGCTTCCGCCTTTCCCAGATTACCGATGACATAATCCTTCAGGTCGCCCTTTCGTCTGTCACCGATGCCCACGCGGATTCTCGGGAAATCTCCCGAGCCCAGCTGCTGCACAATCGATTTCATTCCGTTATGGGTGCCCGGGCCGCCTTTTTTCCTGATCCGGAGCGTTCCCTGCTCCAGATCGATGTCATCATAGATGACAATGAGGTTTTCGATGGGAACCTTATAATAGCGCATGATTTCTCCCAGGGAATCTCCGCTCAGGTTCATGTATGTCTGCGGCTTTACAAGCATCAGCTTGTTTCCTTTATATGTTCCCGTTCCATAAAGCGCCTTATGCTTCAGCTTCGTACACTTTATTCCGGTCTTTTCCTCCAGAATGTCTACAGTCATGAAGCCCATGTTATGACGGGTCTTTTCATAATCTTTTCCGGGATTTCCCAGGCCGGCAATGACATAATCCACGCCGCCCTGTCCTTCCTTCTTTGCCTTCCAGAACATGTTAGTCAAACAGTTTGCTTACAGAATCGTGTCTGTGGATTCTGGACATTGCTTCTGCAAATAATGGGGCAACGCTCAGATATCTGCAGTTTTCGATTTTTCTTTCTTCTGTAATCGGAAGTGTATTTAAAAGAACCATTTCCTTGATGGCTGAATCTTTAATTCTATCCAGAGCAGGACCTGAAAGAACTGCATGGGTTGCACAGGCATAGACTTCCTTTGCGCCCAGTTCCTTAATGGCATTTGCGGCATTTGTGATGGTTCCTGCCGTATCGATCATGTCATCAATCAGAATGCAGGTCTTGCCATTGATATCTCCAATGATATTCATGATTTCGCTCTTATTTGCTTCCGGTCTTCTCTTGTCTACAATCGCAATCGGGCAGTTCAATGCTTCTGCCATGGATCTTGTTCTCTTTACAGAACCATGGTCCGGTGATACGATGACAAGATTCTCCAGCTTTTTCTGCTTGAAATATTCTACAAGAATCGGAAGTCCAACAAGATGATCAACCGGAATGTTGAAATATCCCTGAATCTGTGATGCATGCAGGTCCATGGTAAGAACTCTGTCTGCGCCTGCAGCTACAATCAGGTCTGCAACCAGCTTTGCTGTGATTGGATCTCTTGCCTTTGCTTTTCTGTCCTGTCTCGCATAGCCATAGTATGGAATAACTGCATTGATTCTTCCTGCAGATGCTCTCTTCATTGCATCAATCATGATCAGAAGTTCCATGAGGTTATCGTTGACCGGATTGCATGTAGGCTGCACGATATAGCAGTCAACGCCTCTCACCGTTTCTCCCAGGTTTACGGAGATTTCTCCATCACTGAACTTTGTCACTGTCGCTTTGCCCAGCGGTTTTCCCATGATTGCACTGATTTCTTCTGCAAGTTCAGGATGTGAATTTCCTGCAAAGATTTTGTAGTCTGCAAATACAGATGATTTCATTTCTGGTCCCTCTTCTTTCTTTTGTAATTTCACTTTTAATATATGTGCCTGTAACGAACGATTTTCATGAACATGCATAAAAGGTCCGGTGAAGGATGCCTTTTCCCTGCTCCCGTCTACTGATCCATTTTCAGGATCTTCTCTCCTACCGTATTGATGTCTCCTGCACCCATGGTCATGATGACATCCCCCGGCTCGGAATTGTCATAGACGAATTTTGCCAGTTCATCCAGGGTTTCAAAATGGAAAACCTGCTTGTCCGGATATGCTTCCCGGATTTTTTTCATCAGATCCCTGGAGCTGATATTATATACATTCTTTTCTCTTGCTGCATAGATTTCTGCAAGAATCACCTTGTCTGCCTTTTCGAATGCCGTTGCAAACTGATCAAACAGCGCAAGCGTCCTGGTATATGTATGGGGCTGGAAACAGCACCATAAGGAATGATGCGGAAGATTGGCCGCTGCAGAAAGGGTTGCCTGAATCTCCGTCGGATGATGGGCATAGTCATCGATGACCTTTCTTCCGTCGGCTGTTTCACCCTGCACGTCAAATCTTCTGGCAGTTCCATGATAGTTTTCCAGCGTTTCAATGATGATTTCCGGTTCTACTCCAAGCATGTGACAGCATGCAAATGCTGCAAGGGTATTCAGGATATTATGCTCTCCCGGAACCTGAAGCTGAATCTCTCCAAGGCTTCTGCCTTCATGATTGACTGTAAAGCAAGGCATGCCGCTGTTAAAGGTAACATCAGAGCCCTGGTATGTGCATCCTTCTCCAAAGCCGAAGGTGATGACATTCGGAAGATCCTTTACCACGCTGTTTACAAACGGATTGGCATCATATGCTATGATGACTCCGTCTTTCGGGACAAGCCCCGCAAATGTATTGAAGGATCTGACAATATGGTCAATATCCTTAAAATAGTCCAGATGATCCGAATCTATATTCAATATGATTTCAATTTTCGGCCGCAGCTGAAGAAAACTATCCCTGTATTCACAGGCCTCAGTAACAAAATACTGGCTGCTTCCAACAGCTACATTCCCGCCGATTTCTCCCAGATTTCCGCCGACAAGGATGGTCGGATCCTTTGCCGCTGCCCGGAGTATCAGGGAAATCATGGATGTTGTCGTTGTCTTGCCGTGGGTGCCGGAAATGGCAACGGAATAATCATATTCCTCCATGAGAAGGCCCAGCATCTGCGCCCTGGTCAGTTCCGGAATTCCCCGTTCCTTTCCTCTTGCCAGCTCCGGATTTTCATCGGAAACGGCAACAGTATATACGATGAGGTCAACATCCTCCACGTTCTCTGCTGCATGACCGATGGCAATCTTCGCCCCGTTTTTTCTCAGTTTTTCCACCATTGCGCTTTCCTTCATGTCGGAGCCGCTGACTTCATAGCCTCTCTCCAGAAGAATCTCTGCAATTGCAGAAAGGCCGATGCCGCCGATGCCGATGCAGTGGATTTTTTTATATTCGTTTAGATTGATCATAAATGTCTCCCTATATTCTGCAAATGTTTCTAGTATCCATAGATATTCATATTATATCACAAAGAATCTCTGAAATCAGAACATTTTCCAAATTAAGTGCGGGATAATGAAAAAAAGACAGGTTCGCAATGTAATCGAAAATACATGGCTCATTCATAGCAACTATGTACTATTTTTCTGTGAAAAATTCATATAATCGGGTGTAATCCTAAAATTCGCTTGCAATCCGTATTATTATAGATGTATAATGAATGAGTAATCCAAAACGAAAGGACAAGCATCGATGAACATTACAGATGTAAGAGTGCGGAAGGTAAGTGATGAAGGAAAGATGAAAGCCATCGTTTCCATTACATTTGATGATGAATTTGTTGTCCATGACATCAAAATCATTGAAGGCCAGAACGGTCTTTTCATCGCAATGCCTAGCAAAAAAATGGGTGAAGGAGATTTTAGAGACATTGCACACCCACTTCTTTCAGAAACACGTAATAGGATAAAAGACGCGATTTTTGCAGAATATGAAAAAGTCCTTGCGCAGAGAGAAGAAACGACAGAATAGATAATCGCAGAAATAAACAAGAGAGGCTGTTAAAGCCTCTCTTCTTTCATTTTATACAAATACGCTTCCGCCGATGAATTCACGGAGAATGCTGTTGTTCACAATCACATCCGTATTCTTTGCCGTGCGGAAATGTCTCAGGAATCTGAGCATTCTTGCAGCATCGGCATATTCCGGTTCTTCCCGCTTCACCTGCC
>JAZRWY010000006.1:0-4201 GCA_045599945.1 Anaerovoracaceae bacterium
TTCAGAGCCATTTGTAATGGATGGTAATTCAGGAACACAGAAGCTCATGAAACATTACGGCACCAATCATGGCATAATGAGACTTAACACATTGAGTTGATCTCTGTCAATCAAAAAGTCCACAACAAGTTGACACCGTCATCCACTTTCCGTAGGTAGCATTATTTCTCCATTTTTGGTATATTAACAGAGAAAGGAGAAAAAAATGGATCGTTATGTTACCGGGGCCATGATCAGAAGGCTCCGTGAAGAAAAAAATATGACACAGGCAGAGTTTGCACAGCAGCTGTCTGTCAGCGATAAGGCCGTCTCCAAATGGGAGACCGGAAGAGGCTATCCGGATATCTCACTCATGGAATCTCTTGCATCCGCTCTTGGCATTTCCGTAACCGAACTGCTCTCCGGTGAAGATATTTCCAACACAAACCGTTCTTTTAACATGCTTAAGGCCAGGCTCTACATCTGCCCTGTATGCGGCAATGTCATCCATGCCAGCGGAGAAGCCGTTATCAGCTGCTGCGGCATTACCCTGCCGCCGCTCGAAGCCGAACCGGAGGATTCTTCCCACCATCTGGATATTTCCATCGCAGAAGATGAATATTATGTTACGCTGAATCATGAAATGCACAAGAATCATTTCATTACTTTCCTGATGGCTGCATCCGACGAAGGTTTCCAGCTGGTGAAACTCTATCCGGAAGGTCCGGCAGAAGCAAGATTTAAGATCAGCCGAACAAAATACATCTATTTTCATTGCAATCACCACGGCCTGTTCCGAAAAAAAGTGAGCCGGAAACTGATCAGACCGTAGCATTCATTATCGTCATATGTTGAATTTATTTTCCCGTTTCCATTGATTATATTCGACAAATGTTGTATAATATGAACGCGCAATATTTGATTGGGAGCAGGAAATGATATATACCAACATACTTGAGGCTATGGGAAATACTCCCATGATTAAACTGAATAAGATAGTTCCTGAAGGATGCGCCGACGTCTATGTGAAATACGAAGGCATCAACATCGGCGGAAGCATCAAGACCAGAACTGCATACAGCATGGTTTTAGAAGCAGAGAAAAGAGGCGATATCCATAAGAATACCATCATTGTTGAGCCAACAAGCGGAAACCAGGGCATTGGACTTGCGCTGGTCGGTGCCGTCAGGGGCTATAGAGTGAGAATCATCATGCCCGATTCCGTCAGCGAAGAAAGGCATAAACTGGTTCGTGCATACGGCGCAGAACTGATTCTCAAGCATGATGCCGGCGACATCGGAAAATGCATCGAAGAATGCATCGAAGAAGCAGAAATCATGGCAGCAGAAGATCCGAACGTATGGATCCCGCAGCAGTTTGAAAACCCGGACAATCCTGCCGTTCAGAGAAATATCACTGCGCAGGAGATTCTTCATCAGGTGGATGGTCCCATTCATGGATATTGTTCAGGCATCGGTACCGGCGGAACACTCTCCGGCATCGGTCAGGCGCTGAAAGCTGCAAATCCGGACATAAAGATCTGGGCTGTTGAACCTGAAAATGCTGCGATTCTTTCCGGCGGAAGCATTGGAACCCATATCCAGATGGGAATCGGCGACGGCGTCATTCCGGGAAATCTGGACCAGAATATTTTTGATTCCATTTCCATCGTAACAGATGAACAGGCACTTGCCACTACAAAAGCGCTAATGCGTGAAGAAGGTATCATGTGCGGCATTTCAAGCGGCACAAATGTCACTGCAGCCTTAAGACTCGCAAAGAGATTGGGTCCCGGAAAGACAGTGGTTACTGTGCTCCCGGATACTGGAGAAAGATATTTTTCAACTGAACTATTTGACTAAAACAAAGCCGCTTTTTTAGTGGCTTTTCTCAAAAGGAGCACAAATGCTTTATGATTTATTTGTTCAGGCAATCGGCGGCCTGGGCGTATTATGTTTTGTAATTTCATACCAGATCAAATCTGTAAAAACGTTATTCCTGTTCCAGGTTCTGGCAAACAGCATGTTTGCCATTCAGTTCATACTGCTTCACGCATATACAGGATGTTTTAACGTTATTCTGATAATCATCCGTAACCTTCTGATGATGAATTATGACAGATGGAGATGGGTAAGAAAAACGAAATGGGCATACATATTAGTAGCCCTCTCTCTCGCCGGCATGATTGTCACATATGACAGCTGGATATCCATTCTGCCATTCATGGCACTGGCAGGAGGCACTTTCTTTTATATCACAAACAATGCGCAGAAAGTCAGACTGGGCAATCTCATCTGCTGCTGTCCTTGCTGGATCACATATGATTTCTTTGTGCATTCATGGACAGGAATGTTAAACGAAAGCATCATGATCTGTTCCATCCTTATATCCGTCTACCGCTATGGCTGGAAAGAGATGAATGAAGACGACTTTGGAAAATAGGCGGAATATGGTACAATGAAACAAACATTACGAAGGAGGATTTCTCATGAATAAAGAAGGCGCAAAAAAATTAATGGAAAGCTTAAATGCAATGGTTGAAAATGGGGATATCACACCGAACATTTTCTACTACAGAGCCGGAGCCTTAAGGCTTCTCGGACAGGCACCAAAAGCATACATGGATCTTTCTCTCGCATTATCTCTAGATCCTACCTCCGTTCTCTATCTTCTTGAAAGAGCCCTGATTTATGATGAAATGGGACTGCATGACAGAGCCGTCCATGATATCGACCTGTGTCTGGAAGTCTCAAAGGATTACATGGATCAGATCATGGAAGCCCGCGAAAAAATCTACAGCAATGAAACAGAGATTCCTGCAGAGCTGAAAGAACAGATTGAAAGCTACTGTGATGGAATCGACAGTCTTGCAGTAGAGGCTCTTTATGAACTGGTCCGCGGAACAGACTATTCCATTGAGTAAGGATATTATCCGGCTGCAGTTTTTTTCTGCAGCTCTTTTTTATTGTCATCGGTTACATTTTGTGGTACCATTAATCCATAATGTAACCAATGGAGAATGATCATGAACATGAATATTAAAATGATGGGAGATTTCTGTCTGGAACTGGATGGAAATCTGATTACCGAAAAAGACAACCGGTCAAAAAAAATATGGCTGCTTCTCGCCTATTTCATTCTGAATCAGAACAAAAAAACATCCGAAAAGGATATCATTTCTTTTTTATGGGAAGACGAAGGAAAAGTCACCAATACGACCAGTGCAGTAAAAACAACCATACATCGTCTGCGTTCCATGCTGAACGGCCTTTCCGTCGGCATTGGATCAAATCTCATTATCTATGCAGATAAATCCTATGGGTGGAATCCGGAAGTTCCGATTTCTCTGGATATTGATGAGTTCCGCAGGCTCTGTTTATCCGAAGATCTTTCCAATCGGCTTCTTGCACTTTCCATCTACGATGAACTGCTCCCTTCCTTCTGCAATGCCGCATGGCTGAAAGAGAGAGCCGCTGAGCATCACAGTACCTATGTGACTGCTGTAAAATCCTGCTGCAGAACGCTTTTCGAGCAGGAACAGTTTGAGGAGACTGCAGAAATATGCAGAAGAGCACTTACCTTTGAAAAACTGGATGAGGAAATCTACAGATATCTTCTTCAATCCCTTGTTTCTCTTGGAGATTATTCTGAAGTTGTGCGCACCTATGAATCCGTGAGCAATCTGCTCATCGAAAAGTACGGCATTGTGCCATCCGATGAATTACGGACCATCTACCGGCAGGTACTCCATACAGCAGACATGAAATATATGCCAATCGATCAGATCCGGGAATCCCTGCGCGAGCAGGAAGAGGCAAGCGGCGCATTTCTTCTGGAATATGATTTCTTTAAAACCGTATATCAGACATTTGCACGCAGCGTCAGCCGGATGGAATACGGCGCACATATTGCCATCTTCTCTGTCAAAGAACCGGAGGGCAAGGACCTTCAGGAGCGCTCCATCCATGTCGCTGTCTCCAATCTTCAGGCCCAGATCATGCAGAATGTAAGAAAAGGTGATTCCGTCACCAAGTGCAGCAGCACCCAGTTCATTGTTCTTCTTCCAAACTGTGATTATGCAAACGGATGCATGGTCAGTGAACGAATTGTCTCATCATTTTATAGAAAGCACCCGCATTCGCCGGTAGAAATCATCTACAGTGTGCAGCCGGTAGAACAGATGTAAATCGAGTAGGGACTACTTTTCCATAGTCCCTCTCAC
>JAZRWY010000007.1:0-10220 GCA_045599945.1 Anaerovoracaceae bacterium
CATTCTTTTTTTCTTCCAATCAGATTATTCATATCCTTATTATATCCCAAAAGCACATCTCAGTCAAGAATTGGTGGTCTAAATCCTTCCTTTGTATTGACTTTTAGATCACTATTCAAAGAAGCAAAAAATTTGAACTTAGAAAAGTGCGACTCGTCGCACTTTTCTACTAACATCTAATTTATTCAGCCCAATTTTCTAGTTTTAGACCTTTTACTCTTTCAAACTCTTTAGTATTATTTGTAACCACCGTACAGCCCAATGCTTCAGCATGACCTGCAATCATCATATCTAACGGACCGATTGGTGTACCTGCTTTTTCCAAAGCTGCTCGAATTTTACCATAACTCTCAGCTGCTAATGAATCAAAATTCATAATCTCAATATTTGCCAATAACAAAGCTAATGCAACCCTGTTCTTCTCTATTGCTTTGCTCTTCTCCACTCCATGCACCAATTCCGCATAAGTTACAGAAGAAATACATATATCTATTGGATCATGTTCTTGCAAACGTATAAATACTTGTTCAGGCTTATGCTTAATTGCATAAATACATATATTGGTATCTAGCATATATCTCATAATGCTTCACGCTCCTGCTCTAGACTACCTTCTCGACCATCTTGCATAAAATCATCTGAAAACATATCTATTGCCTGCATAAATGAACTCCATTTACTTGTTTTTGGCATCAACAACACAATATCTCCGATTCTATTCACTGCTACTTCATCTGTATTAAATCTACATTCTTTTGGAAGTCTTACTGCTTGACTTCTACCATTTTCAAAAACTTTTGCAGTCATCATAATTATCAACTCCTTCCTTATACCATTAGTATATACCAAGATATATATCTTAGTCAATAAAATCTGAATTTAGCAAGTAGTTGTGAACCCTTTTCCGGGCAACTAACTCCTAGACGGTCATCTTGGTATCATCTTTTTCAGATAACCTTATAACGATTCCTATTCTAAAACCCTGATAAATACTACATTTCTAGCACTTACCAGGGTTCACTTTTAACTGTTCTTTTTGGACAAAAGACATACCGTCTCAACGTGTGTGGCAATAAGCATTGGAACATCAAGATTTTAGCCCCGGGATACGGAAACTTACAAGTAAGTTTATTAGCCATTCCCGGTAAAAGAACATCTATGCTGATATGCAATGAATTAATTATCGCTTATTTCTGCATTTCCACAATGCCATAGGATGCTTTTTTATACCGTCGATATTTTCATCGAATACTAATTCCGGCTTATAATTACCTTCCGAGAAATACTCCCAAAACATTTTTTCATTATCATTAGCTACAAGAATATCCAGCAGGAATCTTTTCACCTCTTCCTGCATCTGCTTCAGATCAAACCGTTCTCCTTTTCTGAGAACCGGAATTAAATCACGCTTAATCTGCATCTTTGTAACATTTTCGATATTATCGAATTCAAATTCCCTCGGCGGATGTTCTGTACTGATTGCACTGTAAAATACTACACATTTTCTGTACAACTTTTTCTTATCATCATCTATCGCACCAAGTCTGATCATATTATGAAGGTCATACAAATCTCTAGGTGCAGTTCTTGAAAGAAGCGCAACTGTCTTAGAAGAAAATATTTCAACAGGTGATACAGAAAGAACCTCTACCGCTTCATCACTCCATGGAAGCATCACTTCTCTCTTTTCCACCGGGAGAATATGACAGCGCAACATATAATTGATTTCAATTTTGATATTGTCCTTTACACCGCCAGCATTAACATACTCGTATACAAATGAGTCCAGAGCATGATAATTCTTTGATTTTGGGCTCAATATATATCCATTTGCTGTCATATACTTGCTGATTTTATTTGAGACAATTTCTCGATCTATCAGCATTTCTTCTCTGTCAATGCTTTTACAGTAATCCAAATCAATATCAACTGATAATCTTGGCCAATCAAATATAGTCAGGTTGATCGCTGTTCCGCCCTTTAACGCCAGCGCATCTGCTAAAAGTTCATCCGACTCGAAGAACTTCAAAACATCTACCAACCTGCAGACTTTCTCTAATGTGTCCCGGACAAATCCCAATTCTTTTGCTGTTCTTCCAAGTGTTAATCTGTCAAATTGCATCATAATCACTTACCCCTTTATCTATCAGTGAATTCAGAGAAGCCGGTGTATATAGTTTCCATCTTTCCCGGTACACACTTTCTTTTAAGGCTTTTAACAAATATCGTCTGGCACCGGAAGCGTTCTTCTCACACTCATCAAAAAACGCAGATGAAAAATGAAATTCTTTATTTAATTCTTCAAATATGTATCCACATTTCTGATATAAAAAACCATTACTGTTTCTTTCCAGGCATTCAAGTATTTTCTTTTCATTCAATCCCGGAACAAGCAGCAAGCATCTGATTACCTCCTCGAGACCGGCTATCTTTTCAAAATCTCTGATACTATCCACCACAGTCTGTTCTATGGATGTTACTCGTACATTTCCATGCATTACTACATCCGCACCAGCTCTTTTCGAAACTCTGCGATACAAGACCCCATTATATTCAAAATCAGTAAATCTCTTATCAGTAGCTACAAAACATTCGTAATACACCTGGCTTCCATATCCATATATCTCGAATGCACTATGATGTGTAAGATATGCATCAGGAAACATATATGCACCTATCTGATATCTTGAAAGAACAGGCTGCTTTGTCTCTAAGCTAATAACAGCATAGTAGTCACGTTTTACCTTTTCTATTAATCCTTTTTTCTGATAGTCATATATTATATTATTTGCTGTACTTGGTTTTCCCACTAATTCTATTAATTCATCTCTGGAAAAACAGCCCTGTATTACTAAATCTTCGTAATGTTTCATACTGCATCATCCTCATTTTGAATTTTACTTATTGTACTTGTTATTATAAATACAATGCGTAATTTTTGAAATTCACATTTTAATAATACCACAGTATATTTCTTCTTTCAAATACTTAGTGCATTTTCCAAAATCAAAATCTGCAAAAAATCCCAGCATCAAGTGACGCAGGGATTATCAATTCAAATATGCACAAAGGATATCTCGTTCTTGCAAACATTGTTGCTAGAATAAACGCGTTAAATCTTTTCCAGAACGCTGACGACCTCACAATGCTGTGTCCAAGGAAACATGTCCACGGGTGTTGCTTCGATGAATGTGTATCCGCTGCTTGTTAAGTACTGTATATCTCTTGCAAGGGTTGCAGGATCACAGGATACATAAACAATTCTTTCCGGCTGCGTCTTTACTACTGCTTCAAGGAGTCTTTCATCGCAGCCCTGTCTTGGCGGATCGAGTATTGCCACATCTGCCTGATCAAGGACTATGCCCGACTCATTCCACTTGCTCTTTTTCTTAATGTCTTTTTCATCATCACTCATGCCAAGAAGTGCAGGAAGCACCTCTTCAGCTTTTCCCGCGATGTATCTGGCATTCACTATGTTATTAATTACCGCATTCCTGTTGGCATCGATTACCGCTTCCTTTACAGTTTCAATGCCGATGACCTTCTCTGCCTTTTCGGCTGCATGAAGACCAATGGTGCCTACGCCGCAGTAGAGGTCGAGCACTGTCTCACTCCCGGTGAGATTCATGTATTCAATGGCCTTGTCATAGAGTTTTTCCATCTGCTCAGGATTCACCTGATAAAATGACGCAGGAGATATTTCAAATCTCAATCTCCCTGTATCTTCAATGATGGTCCTGCTTCCTGCTACGCAGGCATACTCATCACCTGCATGCCTCCTATCCTTTTCATCCCTGACATTTACATATACACTTTCAAGGGAATACTCACCTTCAGCAGCCTCTACAGCATCCTCCATGGCGTATACAATGTCCTCCAGGTTATAGATCTCATCTGTATCGCATACAAGAACTGCCATCACCTGTCCGGTTCCCTCAGCAGTGCGTACAATGAGGTGCTTTATGTGCTTATTGGAATGCTTCCTTACTGCGTCAGCGATTGCCATCGCAGGCAGGCTCTGGAGCATGCAGTCTGTGACATCAATCACTTTATGGCTCTTTGCACTGAAAAAACCTACTTCCTCTCCCCTTACAGGAAACTCTGCCTTGTTCCTGTATCTATGTGGGGCATCCATGGATATGATGTCATTGATCTTTGGATTTTCCACTCCGCCGATTCTCTCGATCTTATCCTTTACCTGCTTTGTCTTGATCTGTCCCTGCATTCCGTAATCCAACTCTGCATAGGCACAGCCGCCGCATAGTCCTGCATATGGACATTCGGGCTCAATTCTATGCTGGGAAGGCTTTACTATCTCAATGGTCTTTGCAAATGCGTAGTTTTTCTTTACCTTTGTAACCTCTGCAATTACAGTGTCCCCTGCTACAGCGCCTTCAACAAATACGCCAAGGCCATCCACATTTCCAAATCCCCTGCCTTCATTTGTCATGTCATGTATGTAAATTTCGTATGTCTTTCCTTTTTCCATTAAAGTTTCTCCGCAATCTCTTCAATCTTTTTAAATCTCTTGGAAAGCCCTGATTTGCTAATCGGAGGATCCATCATTTCACAAAGATCTTTCAGCTGTGCATCCGGGTGGCTGAGCCGCAGCACTGCAACCTCCTGCAGTTCCGGTTTCAGATGACTGATTCCTACTGTATCCTCAATCTTGTGTATGGCATCCAGCTGCTTTCCTGCCGCGCCAACTGCTTTATCTACATTGGCAAGTTCAAAGTTCATGGCTCTTGTTACCTTGTTCTTGTCATTTTTCTGCCGGATTAGGTCGGTATAGAAGGCTGCCTGATCATTGGCCTCCATGATGGCCAGAACGTCTTTGATCTGATTCCTGTCTTTTAGATATACCCCGGTCTTTTCCTTTCTTTCCGTAAGCTTTGGCGTGATTTCCGTAAACTTTCTATCATTAAAAGATTTTAACAGTCTCCGGATATCCACTGCCAGTTCTTCGCTGTTGCATACTATCTCAAAGTGATGGCTCTTTACAGGATCAGACATGGTACCCGCTCCAAGAAATGCACCTCTAAGATAGGATTTCCTGCAGCATTTGGTCTTAATGAGCTCATCATATATCCCGTTCGTGATATAGTTCATGCCGCCTTTGATCATCAGGATGCCGGTTTCCCTTAAAATCGCTTCTGAATTCTGCTCAGCTCCAAGCCTGAGCATATATCTTTTTTTGCCCCGCTTCATGTCTCCATAGAATCCAATTTCAATGGGAGCTTCCACATCATAATACTCCTTGATCAGTTTCTTGAAGTGTCTTGCAACTGCAGGATTATCCGTAGACAGGATAATAAAGAACTGTCCGAATCCTTCCAGCCCTATACTTCCGCATACACGAATGAAGCCGGCTATTTCAGCCAGCTTACAGCATTCCTTATTCAGCGCAACATGTGCCAGTTCTGTTTTTGTATCCTTTGAAAATGACATTATATATCCCTATGTATAAGCGTTACCCTATACCCTTTCTCTTTCATCATTTCAGATATCCGGTTTGCCATTGCAACAGAACGATGATGACCGCCCGTACAGCCGCATGCAAGATTCAGATGATACTTTCCTTCATGGGCATAGGATGGAATCAGTTCTTCCAGAAGCGGAATCATCTTTGCAAGAAAGTTCTTCGCCGGTTCGGAGCCCAGCACATATTCCCTGACAGGCTCATCATTGCCGGTCAGATTCTTAAGTTCGGGTACGTAGAACGGATTCGGGATGAATCTCATGTCAAATACCAGATCCGCTTCCATCGGCATTCCATTCTTGTAACCAAATGAAGATACATTCACAATGAATGTATTTTCATCGGAATCGTCACACAATATGTCACGGATGATCTCATTCAGATCCGAAGACTTGAGATTGGAGGTGTCAATGATATGGTCTGCCCTCTCCCTGGCATGTGCCAGAAGTTCCTTTTCAAGTGCTATGCCATATCTCACATTTCCCGGTGACAGAGGATGTGTTCTCCGTGTTTCATTGAAGCGCCGGATGAGTGTAACATCCGATGCTTCCAGAAAAAGAATGCTGCATTCCGCATCTGTCAGCTTTTCAAGAACGCTATCAAATCCTCCATAGAGTTCTCCTGCTCTTGCATCGATGCATATGGCTGCCTTTGTAATATTCTGTGTTGTATTCTTTATGAGGTTCAGAAAGTCCGAGATGAGTGCCGGAGGCATGTTGTCTATGCAATAATATCCCATATCCTCCAGACAGTTCAGCGCCACGGTCTTTCCTGCCCCTGATTGTCCTGTCACTACTACAAGCTGCATGTCAGATCCTCTCTATGTTCACAATGCGGTCCAGATCAATGCCTGCATGGATTGCTCTTACCAGCCCTTCTTCAAAAGAACCGACAAGCGCCGGTCTATGTGCATCGCTGGAAATCACAAACTGTACTCCTGTCTTTGCACAGATGCGGATTTCCTCCAGTGTCAGATGCTTATGATGGGTGCTGATTTCCATCCATGTCCCCGTTTCATCGCAGGCTCTGGCAAGTTCTGCCATGTCGAAGGGTCCCTTGTCTCCCGGATGTGTCAGAATTCTGAGATCGTTTTCGTAAATGGCCTTCAGGCACATGTCTGTATTCTTCACCATCAGCTTCCGGTTTGGAATATGGCCATGCTCCCAGGAATAGTTCTGCACGCAGAATGCATTCGTTACCCCGTAATGGTATCCTGCAATGATGAAATCATAGTCGCCGATTTCTTCCGGTGCCACATCAATTCCCTTCCACCGGTTCACAATGTTGGCTTCCACGCCAAGTTCAATCTCAATACCCGGATATTTTTCCCTGCAGAGAGCGATATCCCTTCTCATGTCCGGGATGGCCTCCTTCCGGATCCCGTAGGTCAGATGCCCCGGTCCGTGGTCTGTGATGGCAATTCTGTCCAGGCCTTTTTCGGATGCTGCCCTGACATTGTCTTCAATGGTTCCCTTTCCATGGGAATAAACGGTATGCGTATGTATGTCAAAGGTCATGCGGTAATCCATCAGTCTTCTCCTATGATCCGGACTTCCGGCTCCAGCATCACACCAAACTGGTCATAAACAGTATTCTGCACCAGTCTCATCAGTGTCAGAATGTCTGTTACCGTTGCGCCGCCGGTGTTGATCATGAATCCGGAGTGCAGTTCTGAAATCTGCGCGCCGCCCACACTCAGGCCCTTGCATCCGGCGTCCTGGACCAGCTTTCCTGCAAAATATCCTGGCGGTCTTTTGAAAAAGCTTCCTGCGCTCGGATACTGCACCGGCTGCTTTGTATTTCTCCTTTCGGCATAATCTCTCATGCGCTCTGCAATCTCTTCCTGACTGCCTTTCTTCAGCTTCAGTACTGCGGAAACAGCAACATCTCCGGTTTCCATCAGTTTGCTGTGGCGATAGCCCAGCTCCAGCTCTTCTGCGGGAACTGTCTTCTGTTCCCCTGTTTTGCTGTCGATTACATCTGCAGAAACCAGAACATTCTTCATTTCTCCATCATAGGCCCCTGCATTCATGAATACACCGCCGCCGATGGAACCTGGAATTCCGCTCATGGGCTCCAGCCCTGTCAATGATTCTGCAAGCGCTGCTCTGGCAACCGTGCTGAGAAGTGCGCCCGCACCGCAGATAATGGTCTCACCTTCCATCCGGATTTCATCCAGACGTTCCAGTCTGACAATAACACCCCTGTATCCGCCGTCCTTTACCAGAATGTTGGTCCCGTTTCCGATGACCATATATTCTTCACCGGAATCTCTCAGAATCTCCAGTACCTGCCGGAGCTGAGAAACTGTCACAGGTTCAGCCAGAAGATCTGCTCTGCCGCCGGCACGGAACGAACAATACTTATCCATTGGTGCATTTTGCACCAACGGAAGGTCTTTTATTCCCTGCAGTCTACCAGTTATCTTTGTCAAATTCTTCATTGCTTCTGTTTTTTCCCTTTATGTTTTCTTCTCTGGTTTCTCTTCCCAGTAGTTTCGATATTCCTTTTCCGAATTTTGCCTCCCGCCTGTCATAGAAGGAGGAATCCCAATATTCATGATAATCGTATGGAAGATTCTTCATCTTCATCTTGCGATTCATTCTATAATTTACGTACTCAATGATGCAGGCCATGACAGGAACGCCAAGCAGCATTCCAATGAATCCGAAGATTCCGCCGCCTACAATGATGGCAAACATTACCCAGAAAGATGGAATGCCTACACCTTCACCGAAGATCTTCGGCTTGATGATATTTCCGTCAATCTGCTGCAGAACCACAATGAATATGATGAAATACAGGCACTGTTTCGGGTCGCTTACCAACAGCAGCATTCCTGATGGAATTGCTCCGATGAACGGACCAAAGAAAGGAATCAGGTTCGTTACTCCAACAATGACTGCAATCAGCATCACATAATCCCAGCCGATGACGGCACCCGCAATTCCTGTTGTAATACCGATGATCAGTCCATCAATCAGGTTTGCTGAAATGAATTTCATGAATGTATGGTTAATGAAAGCAGACGCTCTCAGAACCTTTTCTGCTGTTCTCTTTTCAAAAACACAATAGGCAAGTTTCTTGGACTGTGCCAGGAACATGTCCTTGCTTGCGACAATATATATCATCGCAATGAAACCGATCAGAACATCAAATGCAGTACCAAGGAATCCTAGGATTCCAATGGAAATTGCATCCACAATGTTCGCGGAAGCAGGAAGAAGTTTTGCCGTAATCCATTCCAGCACCTTCTCCTGGCTGTCTTCTATGATCTGCTCAACATTGCCCAGCATGATATATTTCTCAGCCTTCAGCTGCATCCATGCCGTCACATTATCGAAAATGGCCGGAATGGTCACCGACAGGTCGGTAATGGTATCTGCAACAGAAGGCAGAACCAATGCAATCAGTCCTCCCAGAGTTGCCAGCATGATTACACAAGAAAGAGCCAGTGAAATCGGTTTTGCAATGGCAAGCGCCTTCTCCTCGCCTTTCTCCTCTTCAAATATCGGCTTGATTCTTCTTACCAGCGCATTATATACCGGACATAACAGATAGGCCATGACAAAGCCTATGATGAACGGCATGCATATGTCAAAAAATCTCGGAATGAATCTTCCAATATTTCCAACACCCTGCGCAAAGAAAAAGAATACAATCAGGGCTGCACCGGTAACAAAAATGGTAGCGCCCCATTTTACATATGTACTTCTTTCCTTGATTTTCATTTTTTACTCCTAATCTGGATATATCCATACATATTTATCATACAATATTTTATATGGAAATAACATAGGAAAAGTTGAATATTCTTTGTATTTTTGTTATTGTATATACGTATAAAACATTTGGGGAGAAACATTATGGGAATTCAGGAATTCATCATGAATACAAATCTGCATGAAATCGGGCTGGCATCTGTTTTGCTCAGACTGGTTCTTGCAGTATTGTTTGGAGGACTCGTTGGATTAAACCGTGCACTGGTAAAGCGTGCTGCAGGTTTTCGTACACATATTCTGGTATGCCTCGGCTCAACCGTTGTCATGATGACCAATCAGTACATGTATGAATGTCTGTTATGGTCTACAGACCCGGCAAGACTGGGCGCCCAGGTCATTACCGGCGTGGGCTTTCTCGGCGCCGGCACCATCCTGATGAAGGCAGACAAGGTGCAGGGTCTTACAACCGCCGCAGGTCTATGGGCATGTGCATGCATCGGACTTGCCATCGGTGTCGGATTCTATTCCGCATCCATCGTTGCCATTCTGCTGGTCATTCTGTCTCTGACAAAATTCAGCAAGCTTGCCATCGACATCTACAGAAAGATCAACAAGCAGGCGGCAAAGTCCTATGCAGAAGACCATCATGTGGACATATCCAATGACGGTCATTCTTTCTGACAATCACAACAGGAAACATCAAAAGGAGCAGCCGAGGCTGCTCCTTTCATTTTATTCATAGGTTTCATGCATGCTACATCATGCCGCCCATGCCGCCCTGTGCGCCTGCTGCAAGTGCAGCCGCAAGATCGTCATTTGCCGATTTGATTTCAACAATGCCTGCCTCTGTTGTAAGAAGCAGTGCAGATGCGGATGCAGCATTTTCCAGTGCTGACTTTGTAACCTTTGCAGGGTCAACAATGCCCGCTTCAATCATGTTCACATACTGCTCTTCGGATGCATCAAATCCAATGCCTGCGTCAGACTTCTTCACGCCTTCGATCACTACAGAACCTTCA
>JAZRWY010000008.1:0-2209 GCA_045599945.1 Anaerovoracaceae bacterium
CATATCTGTAACCTCCTTGATTGGAGCAACTGTCGGTACAGGATTGGCTGGCATCATTGTATCAAAATTATTCGTCTGTGTCATTGGCATCCTCCTCTGCATTTGTAAACTTTTTTGCTGAGATGCGCTCCAGCTTGCGGAGCATACATTCTTCACCGTCAAAACTGCCGGTTACGGTATAAACTGTGCCTCCGATTTCCCTTTCAATAGATAAGTCCGGAATCCACCATGCAGACAGGTTTTTTACATGAATATGACCATCCTCATCAAAACGGATGTTGTGACGAGGACGGTCATCAGTGAGCGGTTCAATCTTAAAATAGGGATCTGAATTGCTGTAACAGAATGAATCGGCAAAAGTATCATCGATATCATCATCAACATCGAAGAACTTTGCCAAAGCTTCTTCAATCGGATACTTATCCATCATTTCGGTAAGTGCTGCCTGCGCAGGAGCAGGAAGACTTTTGATCGTTTCCAGTAATTCCGGAAAGAGTTCATCGAGATTCATTTCTTCAAGAACCTCATCATTTAGTTCGTAAGTTTCTAAAAAATCCATTATTGTTCCTCCATAAAAATCATGTTTACAGTTCCATATCGTTGCGTTTGCGCGATTTGTTTTTCTTTTGTGCCTGCTCCTGATTGATGCGCTCACGATTCTCATGCAGACGCTGAGTAATGGAGCGCTTTTCTTCTTTTTCAGGTGCAGGTGTTTCTTCGGGCAATGCCCTGCTGACGTAGAAACGAACATCCTTCAACTGCTTAAGTTCGGACTGAACAGCAGTAAGCTGTGTCTGCATAGAAGAACATTCCTGTTCCAGTGATTCATACTCAGCGTGGAGAGCTTTCTTGTTATACTTTCCTTCTACGTAGCGAGGCTTGATATAACGGTGCGCAGCATTGAATTTTTCCAATTCCACACTGTGTGCTTCTGCAAATTTTTCTTTCTTGCGCTTCCAGCCGATTTTCATATATTCATCATGGACAGGCTTCAAAGCTTCATAGGTTTCAAGAGAATTTAGCAGGTTGCCGATTTCTTTCATACGGCGTTCTTTCGCCTTCATGCTGCCACGGATATCTGCAGATTTTTCCTTTACGTACGAAAGATGACTGTCTAAATCAGCAAGTGTCTCAAGACCTTTATTTTTCAAAAATACGATTGCTTCCGATACTGTTTTCAGATCAGAGAGAGTACCCTGTTGCTGTCCATAAGGAGACCAATCGCTGCGTTCATCCTCCCGGATCTTCATATACTCCATTAAAAGTTGTGGCAAGGTAACCGGCCTTGGTGCCTTCTTTGCTTCAAGAAGCTCGGCACGTTTTTCCATTAGTTCTGCTATCCAGTTCTGCAGACCACGGATGATCTGACGGATGGACTGCATAATGCTGTTGACAGCTTTGATGTCCCGATTAAGATCGCCGATCATAGTGGTTTCACCACGGCGTTCCATCTGTGTGACCGCAGGCCCCATATGAACAGTAGGCACGATATCCAGTCCCTGACGTTCATAGGAACGAAGATCTACGCGCTCCGGCCTATTATTCTGTTCCAGAAAATCATTTGTGATGACTTCCCACCCATGCCGCCAGATTTCCGCATATTTCTGTTCGTTCCAATCGACCGTGTTTTCTTTATGAGATTTCCAGTTGCCGGAAGGGAGCCTGATGCGTTCGCCATTTTCATCAAGGTCATAAACCTTGCGGGATTTTAGAAGCCACTTTCCGTTTTCATCCATGGCTCTCATGGTCAGCATGATATGTGCATGAGGATTGCCGTCACCTTTATCATGAATGGCAAAGTCAACACACATTCCCTTAGAAACAAAATGCTCCCGGCAGAAGTTTTCCTGCATGGCAGGATACTGCTCACTGGGGACTTCTATCGGGAGTGCAAGAACGATGCGGCGGGCAAGCTGAGAGTTCCATTGCTTTTCGATTTTTTCCGCTGCATTCCATAGCGTATTTCTATCTGCATATTGCGGCGGGGCATTAGCAGGAATCATGATCTCGGTATAAACAACGCCTCGTTTCTCGGAATAAGATTTCCGTTTCTGATCATATTCAGAAAATAATGTTTCGCCGCTCTGATATGCGGCACCAGCAACAGCTGATTGATTCCTGCTGCGCTGAGTGATCGTAATATTAAAATGTGGACATGGCATTTCGTAATTCCTCCATAAAATAAAAATGACCGCTTACTTTTTCAGTA
>JAZRWY010000009.1:0-2015 GCA_045599945.1 Anaerovoracaceae bacterium
GAAGCGTAACATGAAGGAGCGCCGGTGCAAGCAGCATGAAGCCTCCCATCTCTAAAAGTGCGGGAAGAAATGCCATCAGTATCGCAGGTCTTCCTACCTTCTTAAGATCCGAAAGATCAAGAGCCAGCCCTGCCTTGATGAGTATGAATATGAGGGCGATCTGTCTAAGCTCGGAAGAGACGCCCAGTATGGACGGATCTAATAAGTCCAGAACAAACGGTCCGAGAACGATTCCTGTCGCCAGCATGCCGATCAGAGACGGTACTCTGACTTTTTTACAGATTGCCGCCATGGACATGCCCACAAGCAGAATTAAAGCAAGTGATGTTAACATAATTACCTCCAAAAACGCAAAAAGACCGATGCTTTCTGCAAGTTAAAAAAATACAGAAGTCATCAGCCGTTATCGGCGCTTTAGGTTACCCAGGGGAGAACCTCATTCCCCATATACCCGATTATATCCCTTTCGGAAGGAGAAAGTCAACCAAAACTACCTTCCTCATAACAACTTTCGTCTTTTTGTGTTTTTTTGTGATATAATGGAGGGGAATTTCAAGACAGAATACATGGAGGTTAACATATGCCAGGGGGAAGAGGTGGTCTGGGACCAAGAGGTTTCCTGACCGATGAAGAAAAACAGAACATGCCTAAGGTCACAAAGGCCTTATTAAAGAGAATACTATCCTATCTTAAGCCGTATTGGCTTCAGTTCATATTTGTATTCATTACAATACTGCTTTCTGCAGTAGTAGGACTTCTGCCATCCATCATTCCAGGCAAGATTGTAGATGAGGCACTGGTGGGTCAGAGCATGGAGCTTCTGATCCAGCTCCTTCTTGCAGCGCTTGCTGCCATCGTGGTCAGCCAGCTTGTCGGAGTGCTTGAAAACTACATCAATGCATGGATATCGCAGAAGATCATCTTCGACATGAGAAATGAGATGTACCATCACATCCAGTACATGCCGCATTCATTCTTTACTACAGAAAAGCAGGGTGACATCATCACAAGAATGAACTCGGACATCAACGGAGTAAGCTCGGTAGTATCCGGCACACTGTCAAGCATAGTATCAAACATTGCAACAGTAGTTACCACGCTGGTTGCACTGTTTTCCATGAGCTGGCAGCTGGCACTCATCGGTCTTGTGGTAATTCCTCTTCTGATCCTTCCTACAAAGACTGCAGGAAAGACCAGATGGAAGTACCTTTCACAGAGTCAGGTAAAGAGCGATGAATTAAACCAGAAAATCGACGAGACCCTTTCTGTATCGGGAGCGATGCTTGTAAAGATATTCACCCGTGAGGAAAAGGAATATGAGGAATTCACAGGAATCAACAAGGAAGTAACCGATCTGAATCTCAAGGAGATGAGATCCGGTCAGCTGTTCAGAGTAGCCATGGGAATGTTCACCCAGCTTGGACCGCTGCTTCTCTACTTTGCAGGCGGATACTTCATCATTAATCATGTAGATCCGACACTTACTGTAGGAACAGTAACTGCTGCAGTAGCCCTTGTAAACAGACTGTATCGGCCGGTTGAATCACTTCTCAATGTATCAGTGGATTTCACAAGGTCCCTTGCGCTGTTTACAAGAATATTTGATTACCTTGATAGAAAGAACAACATCGTATCACCTGAAGATGGAAAGAAGCCTGATGTAAAAAATCAGCCAATCGTATATGATCATGTTGCATTCAGCTACAGCGAAGACAGCCCAATCCTTACAGATGTAAACTTCACAGTTCCAGGCGGAAAGATGTATGCCATCGTAGGGCCATCCGGTTCAGGTAAGTCAACAGTGGTAAACCTGATTCCAAGACTCTACGATGTCTCGGGAGGCTGCGTAAAGATTGCAGGTGTGGATGTAAGAGAGTTTGACCTGCCATATCTGAGGCAGTGCATCGGTGTTGTCACCCAGGAGACATACCTGTTCAACGGTACAATTCTGGAGAACCTGCGCTATGCAAACGAAAATGCTACCATGGAAGAGATTGAGGAAGCCTGCAAAATTG
>JAZRWY010000010.1:0-2993 GCA_045599945.1 Anaerovoracaceae bacterium
TCGCTTTTTATCAGGTTGGTAAAGGAGGGAAAGAGCGAATGAAAAAACAGAAAGAAATTTTGATGACCTGTCCATACTGTGGAAAGATAATCGGTAAAACCAATTCAACTGAGATGACGGCGGTATACTGTCCGAAATGTGCAAGGCTTCTTGAGATAAATTACAAGAACAATGTGTACATGGTTAAGGAAGCAGAAGTAGATTATATAGCAGCACAGCTTAGTGCAGACTAGAATAATATACAATTGAATATAGTGAGGCTCAGGCGGACGTCACGCTGGCAGGAGACACAGGAGCTCCGTAAGCCCTTGAAGGCGACGCGCTGTGACCAAGAGTTTGTTAGAGGACTGGACTTGACGGAGCTGAATGCAGCACAGCTGTTAATAGGCTCGCCTTGCAGAAAATCTGCATAACGGAATCATTAAGAGACCCGCAAAACATAAGCAGCATGAAGATACTTTTATCTCTGTGCGTAGGTGTTTTGCGAGTCTCTTTTTTGTTTTGCATATGTCACTTTCACCATGCTGCTTATGCGGCGGGAGAAAGGAAGGAATATGCTTTTTTATTTATCCCATGAGTGGCTGCCGCAGGTGGCCGGATATCCATAACCTTCTGAATTTTGAACGAAAGCTACATCAAACAAAATTCAGGAGGAACGGATATGAAAATCGAATACAAGTACGTAACAGGAGAAACAGTAGAAGTTGAAGTTAGTGAAGAATGGTCAAAGATTCTTATCGAGCTGGACCGTGAGGAATACAACAATAATCAGACAGAGACAAGAAGACATGAGTCCTATGAGGATGAAGGCGAATGGGCCGTGGACAACTATTCGGATATTGATACGGCAATGGAAAGGAAAGAGCTCACAAGAAAGTATGAAAAGACAATGGGAAAGATGACTGATAAGCAGATGCATGTTATCGAAAATGTCTTCATGGAAAGTATGTCTAAGGCTGAGTATGCCGAGAAATTTGGGATCTCCAGACAGGCTGTTTCAGAGAGAGTGAAGTGTATCAGGAAAAAAATCAAAAAAACTTTTTAAAAGGTACTGGATTTTTTGCCTTTTCGTGACTTTAGGTGAGAGGGTAAAAAAGCTTTCTCTCGAGAACATTAACAATCGAATACACATTCATTCAGGTACCAAACCTTGCGGAATGAGCATGCATGACGATGCGCCGGGATCTCAAACTGAGGGAGCGATAATGTCTCGTCTGAAATGCAGTGTGGCAGCTGTATAGTGCGATGACGGCCGTAAGGATAATGATACTCCTGTCCAGTCACAGCCCCGTAGGAATACGGGATCACGCAATGAGGGCAGCTCTGTGAGAACCACAGAGGGGTTAGACTCCCGTGAGGCAGACAAAGCCGGTCGCCGCCTGATTGATTCCCGGATTCAGGGGCGTGGTGGACAAATGTGAATCGATTAAGTAAAAAACCAGGGTGCATCATGTATGTTTTGATGCGCCCTTTACATATCGGTTCGTTGTCCGCTCCGGAATACGGGATTGAATGTGTATAGATGGAGAGGAGAATCAATGAATACAAAATACGGTCCGGGAGGAAGACCCGTAAAAAGAGGCGACATCTATTATGCAGATCTTCCCGAGGAAGAGGTTGGAAGCATCCAGTCAGGAAGACGTCCGGTCCTTGTAACGCAGTGCAACAGGCTTAACAGAAATTCAACTACGGTTATCGTTGCCATTATTACAAGCAAGATCAAAAGACCTGACGATGAGACGCATGTAGTGCTTCCGATGATGAAAGGACTGCCGAAGCAGTCAATGGTTGAAGCAGAACAGAGAAAGACCATATCCAAGTCGCAGCTGCTTGAATTTCGCTGCAGCCTGGATAAGGAAACAATGAAACGTGTGACAAGCGCATTAAGAGCAAGCGAGGCAGATGACTATGCTCGCAATAAGTCAAATGTGCGAATGAAGTAAATATTGACGCATCGCAGGAATGCAAAGGCCGGAGCTTTTGCTTAATATACAGGAGGAAAAGACAGTGGAACAGATAATCGGAAATACAGCAAGGGAGATGTACATATCAAGTGATGTGAAATTCTTCACTATAGATGAATGTACAGAGCTTCTCGGCTGGAGCAGAAGTACAGTTCAGAAACTGTTCAACGATCCAAGATTTCCGGCAACGGATTTTGGAAGAAATAAGATAGTTGAGGCTCATGCTCTCATTGACTACTTTTCGGTAAGACATGAGAAGGCAAGAGAAAAATACTGGAGATAAGGAGAAAGCAGAATGGGAAGAAAAAGAAAACCAAAACGCGCAGGTAACGGTGAAGGCTCCTTCACATATACAGACAGCGGCAAGGTCCAGTACAGATTCACATACAAGGACATCTACGGCAAAAGCAGAAGAAAGTGCTTTACCGGAATTGATGAAGTTGACTGCATGAACAAGGTGAGAGCCTTTGAGGAAGATCTGGAGAAGATACTTTCAGGAGTTGATGTCAATGCAACAATCGCTGAAATCATTGAAGACAGATACAGAAAGGATCTTGAGATGAATCTCATAGGAGAGCAGGGCTACTGTAGAAACATAGGAGCCCTCAACATCATCAAGAGAAACGGACTTGGCAGCATGCCGATCCGTGAGATCACTAAGCCTCATATTACTCTGTACCTGAGCAGCATTACGCATTATTCAAACAGCGTAATCAGTAAATCCTTTCAGCAGCTCAGGCTGGCCTTTGATATCGCCTGCGACAAGGATATCATCACAAAGAATATCATGCGCTCAAAGGATATCAAATGTCCAAAGTCAGACAAGGCGGACAAGAAGGTTTCAGGTTATACAAGTGAAGAGCAGGCAAGGCTCATTGAAGCCATGGAAAACCACAAGGTTCCATTTGGAAGAAATTCATACAAGCATCAGCTGCTTATAGAACTGTATACCGGAATGCGTATGGGTGAAATCAACGCATTAAGATGTGAGGATATTGATTTCAAGAAGAAGCTTATTCATGTCAGCAG
>JAZRWY010000011.1:0-14878 GCA_045599945.1 Anaerovoracaceae bacterium
GAGCAACCTTGTCATCCAGACCAAGCTCCTGAGGACCGCAGAGCATTCCAAAGCTTTCCACGCCTCTTAATTTTCCCTTGGTGATCTTGACACCGCCTTCTACCTTCGGCTGTCCGTGAAGAGGTCCCGGGATTCTGCTGTTATGCATTGCTACAGGAACGACAGCTCCTTCAAATACATTGGTTGCACCTGTTACAATCTGAACCGGCTCCTCCTGACCAACATCCAGCTGACATACTACCAGCTTATCTGCATCAGGATGCTTTTCAATCTTTACGATTCTTCCAACTTTAACATTTTCTATTCCTTCACCTACAGCTTCACATGTTTCCAGATTGGAACCTGACATGATCATTGCATCGCAGAACTCCTGATCTGAAACATTCACTTCTGTATAGTCTTTTAACCATTCTAATGATACTAACATCTGCCTACCTCCTACTTGAACTGATTAATGAATCTCATATCGTTTTCATAAAGAAGTCTGATATCGTCGATTCCATACTTGAGCATTGCGATTCTCTCTACGCCCATGCCGAATGCAAAGCCGGTATATTTTTCCGTATCAATTCCGCCAACTTTCAGTACATTCGGATGAACCATGCCGCATCCCAGAATTTCAATCCAGCCGGATCCCTTACATACTCTGCAGCCTTTTCCGCCGCACTTGAAGCAGGATACATCCATTTCTGCACTCGGTTCTGTAAATGGGAAATGGTGCGGTCTGAACTTTGTGCTGACATTTGAACCAAACATTTCCTTTGCAAAGGTGTCCAGCACGCCCTTTAAGTCGGCCATTGTGATTCCTTCATCTACAACAAGTCCTTCCACCTGATGGAACATCGGTGAATGTGTGGCATCCGGTGTATCGCATCTGAAGCATCTGCCCGGTGAAATTACCATAATCGGTGGCTTCTTCTTCAGCAGGGTACGGACCTGTACCGGTGATGTCTGCGTTCTCAGCAGGAGAGTATCCGGCGCAAAATCACCATTCTGCTCTCTTGTTCTTTCGTTATCTATGTAAAAGGTATCTGTCATGTCTCTTGCAGGATGACTTGGCTCTGCATTCAGCGAATCGAAATTATGGAATACATCTTCCACTTCAGGACCCTCTGCAATGGAGAAACCCATGGATTTAAATACTCTGGATATCTCATCAATGGTGATGGAGATCGGATGTCTGGAGCCAAGGATGATATCTCTGCCCGGTTCTGTTACATCGATTCTTTCCTTTTCAAACTTTGCAGCCTGTGCCTTTACTTTTACTTCATCCAGTTTTTCTTTGATGAGCGCTTCAATTTCACTTCTCGTTTCATTTGCATGCTGTCCGAATTCTTTTCTTTCTTCCGGAGCAAGGCTCTTCATTCCGCGAAGAATCTCTGTCATCTTTCCCTTTTTCCCAAGAAGTTTTACTCTGACTTCATCAACCTCGGCAATGGAACCTGCCTGCTGAAGTTTTTCTTTTGCCTCTTCTAAAATTACTTTTAACTGTTCCTGCATTTTTCATTCTCCTGTCTTATGGTTTCATAAATAAGTATTCCCGCTGCCACGGAAGCATTCAGTGATTCAATGCTTCCCTTCATTGGGATTTTTATTTTCATATCGCACGCCGCCAGAAATTCATCAGACATTCCATTTCCTTCATTCCCGATGACCAATGCAATATTATCTGTCATATCCACATCATAGTAGTAGTTTTCCGTGTCAAAGCATGTTCCTGTCAGTTGCTTCTCCATGCTTTTGAGAAGCTCTATCGCCTCACCTGTCTGAAGACCATCGATAATCTTCACCCGAAACAGGGAGCCTGCAGCAGACCTTACCACCTTTGGCGAATAGATGTCGGCAGTGCCCTTCACTGCTAAGACCGCTCCATATCCGGCAGCATCACATGTCCTGATGATCGTCCCGATATTTCCCGGATCCTGCAGCCTGTCCAGAACCAGAATATTTCCGGAAATGCCGGATAGTTCCTGTGCAGCAGGCTTTTCCACTACCGCTGCAATTCCTTGAGAGGTCTCCGTCAGAGCAAGCTTTGAAAACAGCTTTTCCTCTACGACATGGGCCTCTTCCAGGGCAGTTCCGAAAAGTGACCGGTAGTCCTCCAGCTTATCTTCCCGGACGGCAGTCATTCTGATCCGGGCGCCATTCCTGAGAGCTTCCTCAAACAGATTCTCGCCTTCAATAATGTATAGGCCTTCTTTGTCCCGGTATTTTCTCATCTGCAGCCTGCCAAATATCCTGAATATTTTATTGTCTGCTGATGTAATTCTTCTCATATCTCAAAAACCCACAAAAAGCCGGCATGAAAACCGGCTCTTTTGTTGCCTCATCTATTTTCTTAAGAAGAATGGAATTGCGAAATCAGATCCTTCTTCCTCCTCCTGCTCTGCAGGTGGTTCTTCTGCTGTTTCGACTTCTTCTTCCTTTTCTTCCGGTTCTTCTGTTTCTTCTGCCTTTACTCTATCTCCGTCAAATCCTGTTGCAATGACTGTTACAACCAGCTCGTCCTGAAGGTCTTCTTTTACAGTTGCACCAAAGATAATGATTGCATCCGGATCTGCTGCATCGGCAATGCTTTCTGCAACTTCATTTGCTTCCAGCATTCCAAGGTCATATCCGCCTGTAATGTTCAGAAGAACAGCTCTTGCACCCTTGACATCTGTCTCAAGCAGCGGGCTCTTGATTGCATTTTCTACTGCCTCTGCCACTCTTTCGTCTCCGGTACCGCGTCCGATACCCATATGTGCAACGCCTCTGTCTCCCATGACAGTCTTTACATCTGCAAAGTCGAGGTTGATCAGTGCTGCATCGGAAATCAGATCGGAGATGCCCTGTACCCCCTGTCTTAAAACGTCATCTGCCATTTTAAATGCATCTGTCATCTTTGTATTCTTGTCTGCAATGGTCAGCAGCTTGTCATTTGGAACAACAACCAGGGAGTCCACATAGCTTTCCAGGAACTGTGTTCCAAGATCTGCATGCTGCGCTCTCTTTTTCCCTTCAAATCTGAAAGGCTTTGTAACAACACCAACCGTAAGTGCTCCCAGGTCTCTTGCCACCTTTGCAATGATTGGTGCTGCACCGGTTCCTGTTCCTCCGCCCATTCCTGCAGTGACGAATACCATGTCAGCTCCTGCAAGGAATTTGCGGATATCATCGATGTTTTCTTCTGCTGCCTGCTGACCGATGGAAGGATTTGCTCCTGCCCCAAGTCCCTTTGTCAGTTTTTCACCAATCTGAAGCTTTGTATCTGCTGATGATTTTGCGAGAACCTGACTGTCTGTATTTATTGCGATGAATTCAACTCCCTGTAATCCAGCTTCGATCATTCTGTCAACTGCATTACATCCTGCGCCGCCTACTCCGACTACCTTAATCACAGCTGAATTCTTTTCTTCACTGTCAAACTGTAATATAGAATTTGTCATATTCACATTCCTCCCGATTATACTCACTGAATTATACCACATTTTATACTTTCATGCACTATATTTAGTGGTTTTTTACACATTTTTTTACCATTACGGTCTAAATACGCAATAATCATCTTTTCCTACAGATATTCTTCCATGCTTAATCCCTTTTTCATAGATGTCATAGAGAACTGCTTCCATTTTTCCGCTCTTGATACAGTGCTCGATATCCTCCGGAAGACCTTTGATGAAAAGCTTTTTCTTGATATAGGCATAACACACATTATTCTTTACTTTTATGGACGTATATGAAATGGTGGATTTTGCAGACGCATTAATCAGAGACAGGGTATTATTGAAAGACTTTGCCTCCTGGATTTCCAGCGCCTCACCTTCTTCTCCCCTGCGTACCGTAAATCCTGTTATCACAGGAATCTCCTTCGGCTTTTCCGTCGTAACTCTAAGCACATAGCCGGAGCTGTCCATGACATAATAGTTTTTATCACAGAAAACTGCACCTCTCTCCTCGCTTTCAACAATACGGATGATTAACGTGGACGGCAGTTTTTTTTCAATCTCTGCATCAGCTATGTATGGATCATTCACCAGAAGCTTGATCATTGCCTTCTTGTGAACGCTAAAGATGTTTACACCCTTTTCGGCCCCGCAGATTTCCTTTACCTGGGCCTTCGTGTAATAGTCATTTCCTGCCACTTTTATGCTATCGATCAGAAAAAAATCGGAACGTGCAAAAATCACAAGCCCGATGGCGAGTACAATCAGAATGGCAATGGCAGGTCCTGCAATCTTCTTTACCCGTCTCTTTCTCACTCTCTTCTTCTGTCTTTTTTCTCTCTTTTTCTCTTCTCTGGATTTTACTTCATCCTCAATCTGTTTTGCGAGCCCTTCCCGTTCCGGTTCGGAATCCGCATCTTCTTCCGGCTTTTCTTCGGTATCTGGTATCTCATTCTTCGAAAAGACAATGGTCTTCGAAAAATCCCCTTCCATCTCCGGGACTTCTTCCGGAACATCCTCTACAGGAATGATGTCTTCCTCCAGCTCTTCCGGTTCCACCGGAGCGACCTCTATTGTATTCTTTCTGTCATCCATATGAAATCCCCTACAATTCAAAAACTACTTAACAATTAATTTTAATATCTACACATCATTCCTGTCAATATGATTAGAAAAAACTACCTGGTACAGCGGACGCAGGCTATCCGAATATTTCATGGTAAATAATCTCCGCAGAATCCATGACCGCACAGCCATTCGCTTTTTTCCCCATTTCTTCCGCAATTTCCGGATGCGCTCTGAGTCTCATGATTTCAGAAACCAGGTTTTCATCCGCAAGTTCCTTTTCCTCAATCAATATCGCTCCACCGGCATCAGCAACTGCCTTTGCATTATGATACTGGTGATTTCCCGTTACATTTGGAGAAGGAATCAGTATCGCCGCTTTGGAGCATGCTGTAATTTCCGCCAGGCTAAGTGCTCCTGCCCGCGAGATGACAACATCTGCTGCAATCAGATATTTGTCCATCGGATCAATATATCTCATGACATGTATGTTATCTCTGCAATCATAACCGTCAAGTTCCATCATGATCGCCTCATGGTATACATCACCGGTTCCAAAGTACAGGCTTACATGATCCATTCCGTTCACCTCTTTCAGAACGGAAACCATGGCCGTATTGATTCTTCCTGCACCTCTTGAGCCTCCAAATGACAGTATGACAAATTCATCCTTTCCAATTCCAAGAGCCTCTCTTGCTTCTTCTTTTGTTGTTGTGAAGAAACTCTTTCTGACCGGATTGCCGGTGAGAACGTGCTTTTCAGGTTCCTTAAAGAACTGTGCTGCTCTTTCAAATCCAAGAAACACCTTATCCACATGCTGTTCCAGCATTCTGTTTGTCATGCCAGGAAAAGCATTGGATTCATGGATGTATGCCTTGATTCCGGCCTTATGCGCGGCTCTCACAACCGGCCCGCAGACATATCCTCCGGTTCCGATGACATAATCCGGAGCAAAGTCCTTCATGATTTTCTTCGACTGCATATTCCCCTTTGCAAGGTCCGCTGCCGTCTTAAATGCCTTGATTGGATTTCTGCGGTCAAATCCGCTGACTGTAATAAAATCTATATCATATCCGCTTTTCGGGACCAGAGTCTTTTCCAGACCTTTTTCCGTTCCGACAAACAGAATCTCTGCATCTTCATGATATTCCCTAATTTTATCCGCAATCGCAATTGCAGGATAGATATGGCCACCTGTTCCGCCGCCTGTCATTAATACCTTCATTGGTCTACCTCTCTGAATGATGTGCAATGTTCAGCATGATTCCCATGCATGAACAGAATATGATCAGTGAATTACCTCCATAGCTGATAAACGGAAGCGCCACCCCCGTCGGTGGCATGGATGATGTTACAATCGCCATGTTGAATATTACCTGTATGGCAAGCATCGCAGTAATCCCGGATCCAAGCAGCATGCTGAATCTGTCCGGCGCATTGATGCAGATATGGATCATTCTCCATATGAGCAGCAGATATGCAAGCATCAGAATCGCCACTCCTACAAAGCCCAGTTCCTCTCCGATGGTTGCAAGAATGAAATCGGTATGCGGTTCAGGGATGTATAGATTCTTCTGAAGTCCTTTTCCCAGTCCTGCGCCTATGAGTCCTCCCGAACCCATGGCAAATAGTCCCTGAACTACCTGGTAGCCATCTCCCAATGGGTCATCAAACGGATGAAGAAAACTCATGACACGCTTTAATTTATATCCTCCCTCGTGGAAGATATATGCTATGCCTCCTGCTATTCCAGCCACAAATGCAACGGCAACCCACCGCATCGAAAGGCCGGCAACAAACATGATGGCACATGCAATCAAAACAACCGTAACTGCTGTTGACATGTTCGGCTGCATCATAATAAGCACTGCCATGGCACCTGTAATCACTGCAATGAACAGAAGCGAACCTATTTTTGTAATTCTCTTCGGGTCTGCCGCAAAGTATGCCGAAGCAAAAAGTATGATGGACGGCTTTGCAATCTCTCCCGGCATCAGTGTAAACAGTTTGAGGTCAATCCATCTTGTCGCTCCGTTTACTGTCTTTCCAAGACCTGGTACAAACACAAGGCCAAGAAGGATCAGGGTGATGATTACAAGCGGAAGCGCTACCTTCTTGTATTCCTTATAATTAATCCTGGAACATATGAGCATGCCAACCATGCCCGCTGCTGCATAAATGCAGTCTCTGATCAGAAAATGATATGCATTTCCAGTCTTCGACAGGGCATAGTAATAACTGGAGCTGAATACCATGATTACACCGAATATGGTAAGACCCAGTGTCAGTATAATGATCCAGAAATCTCCATTTTTTCTTGTATTTCTAAGAATCTCCATGATTACTCCAGCCCTTTTACGATTTCCTTGAAATGTTCTCCTCTAACTTCAAAGTTTGGATATGCATCCCAGCTTGCACACGCCGGTGAAAGAAGAATGCTATCTCCCTTTACAGCCATTTCATGCGCTTTCCTTACAGCATCCTCCAGATCTGCACATTCCGTATATGTGGTATATCCCGCATCATCCATGGCCTGCCGGATATCTTCTGCATCTCTTCCATAAAGAAATACATGTTTTACAGCTCCCGAAAGGCATGCTGCCAGAGGAGCAAAATTCTGCTTCTTTGCATCTCCTCCTGCAAGGAGAAGAATGTTTTCTCTGATTGCACGTACGGCAATCATTGTTGCATCGGTATTTGTCCCTTTGGAATCGTTATAGTATCTGACTCCGCCGATTTCCGAAACATATTCTATTCTATGCTCTACGCCTCCGAAGTTTCTGATGCATCCGGAAATCGTATCCATGTCGATTCCTGCAAAGTATGCGATTGCTGCTGCTGCAAGAACGTTTTCCACGTTATGGTCGCCTATAATCTTAAGTTCTGCTTTTTCGCAGATTTTCATTGCTTGTTCTCCATCATGAAGAACAAGAACATCTCCATCCAGATATGCTCCAAACGGCAGTTTTTCCTTTCTTGAAAAAGGAACGATCTTTGCCTTTGCACCGCTGCACAGACTGGAGCACAGAGCATCATCATGATTGACAATGACATAACCGCTCTCATCCATGTTTTCAAAAATTCTTGCCTTTGCCGCACCATACCCTGCCATGTCACCATGACGGTTGAGATGATCCGGCGTAAGATTCAGCATTGCAGCTACAGCAGGTCTGAAGGTATCGATCGTCTCCAGCTGGAAGGATGAGCATTCAGTGATGAGCCATGCATCATCTTCAGCCTCTACAGATTTGGATATTACTGCAACGCCAATATTTCCTACTACATATGTATGCTCACGGGCGGCCTTGAATATCTCCCCTACCAGTGTTGTTGTGGTTGTTTTTCCATTCGTTCCTGTGATGGCAACATATGTGCCATGCCCCAGCCGGTATGCCAGTTCCAGTTCTCCAATGATTTCTGCTCCTGCATCCTTGTACTTCTCTACAAAATCCGACATCGGCGGAACGCCCGGGCTGAGAACCACTGTATCAAAGGTTTCCTGCGGAAATTCGCCAAAATAGCCTTTCGCCCCGCAGCTTTCCATTTCTTCCAATACTATCTGATCCATCTGGCCGATTGCTTTCGAATCCTGAACGGAAACATCGGCTCCGGCATCTGCCAATGCCTTCATGGCAGCAATTCCCGACCGGCCAAGACCTATGACAAGTACTTTTTTATCTTTCATAATACGCTCCCTATATTGCTGTGATGAGAAGTCCCAGAATGCAGCATGCAAATGTGAAGGACCAGAACAGGATCACAACTTTCTTCTCACTCATGCCGCCAAGCTCAAAATGATGATGGATTGGCGCCATTCTGAATATTCTATTCCCCGTTCTCTTAAAATGTGCAACCTGAAGAACTACCGAAAGCGCCTCGCAGACATATACCAGACCCGCCAGCAGCAGGAACAGCTCCATTCTGATGGAAATGGCTGCAATTACCAGGGCACCGCCCAGAGCAAGAGAGCCTGTGTCTCCCATGAATACTTTTGCCGGATTCTTGTTCCAGACAAGAAATCCCAGGCATCCTCCTGCGATACATGCTGCAAATACGGCTGTATCCCCTGCACCGAAAAAGTTGCCAAGAAGTGCAAAGAATGCTGCGGTAAATGCTGTACATCCTGAAGCAAGTCCATCCAGTCCATCTGTAAGATTCACCGCGTTGGTCATTGCAACAACGGCAAAAATAATGAATGGGATATATAAAATGCCAAAGTTTACATATGTATCCGCAATCGGAATCCATACATCTGCATCGTTTCGGATATATGCCCAGACTGCAGCAAGAACAGATATTACAAGCTGAAACAGCATTTTCTGCTTCGGATTCAGCCCTTCATTCTGCTTCTTGATCACTTTCAGATAATCATCGAGAAAACCAACCATTCCGAATGCTGCTGTGACAGCAACCATGACCACCATGGTGGAATCCATGCATCCATAGACCAGCCCCATGATGATTGCAGCAACAAGAGCACCTCCAATGAGGGCAATGCCGCCCATGCTAGGTGTTCCTGCCTTCGCCTTATGGGATTCCGGTCCCTCCTCACGGATGTTCTGACCCATCTGCTTATCCCTGAGGATTGGAATCTCCACCTTTGTCGCTATGCAGGAGATTGCCAGTGCTACGATTATTGAAATACAAATTGCATACATGTACATACGATCTTCACTCCATTATCTTCTTTACTACATCTTCCATTGCCATGCCTCTGGAACCCTTGCAGAGCACCACGTCACCGGTTCTGATCACGTCGCGGATGACTGCAAGAGCATCCTCTTTTTTCTCAAAATACATCACTTCCGTGCCTTTTGCGCCTTCTGCAATATATTTTGCATCATTTCCGACTGCTACCACCAGGTCAATCTTTTTTGCAAGTGCATGCATGCCGACTTCCCGATGTCCCTGGGCTGCATACGTACCCTGCTCAAACATATCTCCCAGGACAGCAACCTTTCTGTCTCCTTCGGCAGAAGCCAATACATCAATGGCCGCCTTCATGGATGCGGGACTCGCATTATATGTATCGTCAATGACCTTGATGCCCCTGTTCTCCTTGATGGACAGGCGCTTATCCGTCAGCTGCATGCTTTGAAGTCCGCGGTCCGCCTCTTCCAGCGGTATCCCTAAAACATTGGCCGCTGCAGCTGCAAGTCCTGCATTGCATACATTATGTCTTCCCGGAACCGGAACCTTCATTTCAGTCACAGTCCCGCCATTTTCCAGCCGGAAGCTGCTTCCATGCTCTGCATGATCTTCAATGCCCAGAATTCTGAAATCACTTGCAGCATCCGCACCGGCCCGGATGACCCGGTATTCATCGGAAGAAACCTTTCTGAGAAAATCATCATCGCTTTGGACGATGAGTACATTATCCTCTGTGAAATAGTCTGTAATCTCCATCTTTGCTCTGAAAATGTTTTCTCTGCTTCCCAGCCGCTCAATATGTGCCGTTCCTATGTTGGTAATGATTCCAATATCCGGCCTTGCAAGTTCTGCCAGGAAATTGATTTCCCCGGGGCGGTCCATTCCCATCTCTAGAATGCCCACTTCCGTATCCGGATCAAAATCCAGAAGCGTCAGGGGAAGCCCCAGATGGTTATTGAAATTACCTTTCGTCTTCTGCGTCTTGTATTTTACAGAACAGACTGCCTTGACCATGTCTGAAGTGGATGTCTTTCCAACGCTTCCCGTTACACCGATGACTTTCATGTCCATGCTTCTTCTATATGCTTTCGCAATTTCCTGAAGGCCGCTGACTGTATCTTCTACGAGAATGACTGCAATCCCGTCCGGGATTGCAAAGGATGTATCGGAAACAAGAAGGCAGGATGCACCTTTTTCCTTTGCCATGGTAAGATATTTGTGCCCGTCGGTATTCTCCCCTCTGATTGCTACGAAAAGGTCGTCTTTCTTTACCTTTCTCGAATCAATGGACGCACCTTCCACATAAGTATTCACATCTCCGGAAAGAAGCCTTCCTCCCGATGCATCCACCATGTCTTTCACACTGATTTTCTTCATTATTTATCTCCATAAATATATACTGTGGATCCTTTTTCTATTTCCGTTCCGGCTTTCGGATACTGGTCCGTTACTTCAAAGTCTTTCTTTTCATTTCCGGATTTGACTTTGTATTCCAGTCCTTTGCCCTTGATCATGCCAAGCGCATCACTATAGTTTTCTCCAACAATGTCCGGAACCTTGACTTTTTTCTTTCCTGCTCCCTTGTCTTCGCTCTGGATTCCAAGGTAAGGCAGAATATTCTTGTATATTCTCTGTCCGCATGGGGCTGCAGTCACAGAACCATATTTTTCGCCCTTTGGTGAATCAACAATGACCAGAACAGCAACCTTCGGATCCTCCATCGGTGCAAGCCCTATGAAGGAAGAATCCGTATTCTTGCTATATCCGCCGGATATCGCCTTGTATGCGGTACCAGTCTTTCCGCCGATCCTGTATCCTTCCACAGCAGCAGCTCCAACGCCGCCATCTGTAACGGCATACTCCATGCATTCACATACCTGCCGGGAAGTCTTCCGCGAAATAATCTGTCTGACAATCTGCGGTTCAAAGGTTTCAACGGTCTTTCCGTTCTTGTCCCTGATTTCCTTCATGACATGCGGCTTCATCATCTTTCCGTCATTTCCGATTGCAGAAACAGCGGTAATCAGCTGAATCGGCGTAAGCGCAATGCCCTGTCCGAAAGAAATGGTAGCCAGGCCCACAGGCCCTGCACTTTTCTTATCCTGAAGAATTGCCGTTCCTTCACCCGGAAGGTCAACCCCCGTTGTACCCGTTATGCCAAACAGGTCCATGTACTGGTAGAACTTGTTGATTCCTATTTTCTGTCCCACCTGCATCAGCGCAGGGTTGCAGGAATTTGCAACAGCCTCCTTGATGGTCTGCGAACCATGGGCATTCGGAGCTCTCCAGCATTTGATGGTTGTTCCTGCAATGTCCATGCTACCGCTGCAATGGAAATGATCCTTCATGGTAATGACGCCTTCTTCCAGTGCAATGGACGTTGTCAGAAGCTTAAAGGTAGAACCCGGTTCATATACATCGGAAACCAGCGGATTTCTCCACATCTTGTTGAGATAGTTCAGCTGCTTCTTTTCACTCATCTGCGAAAAGCTCTCCTTGTCCTTGGATAACGGCGTTCTGGCGTCGTTCGGATCATACTCCGGCGTTACAGCCATGGCAAGGATTCCTCCGGTCTCAACATCCATGACCATGCACATGACTCTTTTGGCACTGGTTTTTTTCTGTGTATCCCTGATGGCCTTTTCTACATTATTCTGAACCACTTCATCAATGGTCAGAACAATGCTGTTTCCGTCTTCCGGTTCATAATACTTATCCTGTCCATAGGATAATCTGTTTCCGGAAACGTCCGTATTTCTGCTCCATCTTCCGGAAATACCCGTAAGATGTGAATTATAGTATTCCTCTACGCCTGCAAGTCCCACGCCATCATCCGATACATTTCCAATCAGATGCGATGCAAAACGTCCCAGCGGATAATATCTTTTGGTGTCTTCAGAAATCTCAAATCCCCGAATCTTTTCCTCTTCTGTCAGTTTCCTGATACTGTCGGCCTTCTCCTTGTTGACACCTTTTGCAAGCTTTACCAGGGTCTGATCCCTGGTCAGATATTTTTTCACTTCGGACTTTTTCATGTCCAGCGCTTTTGCAACTGTTTCTGCTGTCTGGTCCAGTTCGGCGTCCCTTGCTTCTTTCTTTATTTCTTTTGTAACATTTCCGGGGCGGACCCATATGGAATATGCTGCCCCGCTGATTGCCAGTTCTTCACCATTGCAGTCATAAATGGTGCCTCTTTCAGCAGAAACCAGCGTATCCTTTGTCTGCTGAGAAATTGCTTCTGCAGCCAGCTCATCTGCTTTTACAATCTGCCACCATCCTGCACGGAAGCACAGGATGATCATCAAAAAACAGATAATGGCAAATGCACATATAAGTCTTGTCCTTGCTTTATTTTTTGTCATCAATCAAAAAACCGGACTACCTTCTGTTTACATATAGCTGTCCGGCTTCTCCTTTCCTATCCTCAAGCCATTATACCGGTAACATCTCCTGATATGGCTTTCCATGAGCGGGAACCTCATTCAATTATTTATACAATCACCATATGTAGTGGCAGATGAACCTCTCTTATACAGTATACCACCATATTCTGTTCATGCAACCATTTTCCATCTAGTTATATGCCTGATCCTTTACGGTTGCCTCAAAATCCTGAGGAGCCGTTGTATTTCCTACATAAACAATCTGAGAAGGCTTTGGATATGTCATCCCCAGCTTCTCCCGCGCCTTCTTTTCAAGAACCGGCAGGCTGTTCTTGGACTGAAGTGTTATGTTCACATCCTGGATCTCCTTTTCAATCTGCGCATTCTGTTCTGTCAGTGTATTGATCTGGTACTGGAGCGTTGCACAGAATGCCGTCGATATAATGATACAGATGCCAAGGAATCCGGCAATGACTGTAAGCGCAATCAGTCTGCCCTTATCCCTGTTGGAAATCAGGGAGCGCTTCTTCGTCTTAACCCTCTTCCTCTGCGGCTGGTCCAAATAATCATATTCAATTTTTCTGTTATCCGGATAACCGTATATGCTTGCCGTCTGCATGATGCGAACCTTTCTAGATCTTTTCTATTACTCTGAGCTTTGCGCTTCTTGCGCGATGATTCTCTTCTAATTCTTCGTGTGTTGGTATGATTGGTTTTCTTGAAATCTTCTTAACGTCTGCCACCTTGCCGCATACACATACGGGAAAGTCCGGCGGACATGTACATGGATTGATTCTTCTGTTGAAGCATTCTTTCACAATTCTGTCTTCCAGGGAATGGAATGTTATGATGCAGAGTCTTCCGCCAGGTGCCAGAACATCACAGAATGCCTCACAGGCTTTTTTCAGCTGCCCCAGTTCATCATTGACCTCAATCCGGATTGCCTGAAATGTTCTTTTGGCCGGATGCGGCCCTTCTCTTCGAGCCTTTGCCGGGATAGCCGCCTTGATGCATTCCACCAGCTCTGCTGTGGTCTCAAAAGGCTTTTCCTTGCGGAACTTCACGATGAATTCTGCAATTCTTGATGCCCATTTTTCTTCTCCATAGCCGCGGATCATCTCGGTGAGTTCCTGCCGGCCATATGTATTTACAACATCATATGCTGTAAAGGAATCGTCCTGATTCATTCTCATGTCCAGAGGCGCGTCCTGCATGTATGAAAAGCCTCTCTGCACATTATCCAGCTGAAAGGAAGAAACGCCAAGATCCAGCATGGCTCCATCGATTGCATCGATTCCCAGTTCTGCAAGAACATCCTGGATATCTGAATAGTTGGACTGAATGAAATATTTTTTGCAAAGGTACTTCTCCAGCCGTTTTTCTGCAGCTTTCAGTGCATCTCTGTCACGATCAATCCCGATCAGAACGCCCTGTTCCGAAAGTTTTCCGCAAAGAGCAGAAGCATGGCCGCCACCGCCCAGAGTGCCATCGACATAGATTCCGTCTGCCCTGACATTCAGATTCTCTATTGTTTCTTCTAAAAGTACTGATGTATGTTTAAATTCCATATTTGCCCATCTTTTGTGCCTGTTTCCGAGGGTCGAAATCCGGTGACTGTTCCGGTTCAGTCCAGTTTTCCTTGCTCCAGACTTCAATCTTTTCCCCTGCGCCTGCTGTAACAAGTTCCTTTGAAATGCCTGCAAATGCTCTATGATCTGCCGGAATCAGGATTCTTCCCTGTTTGTCCATTTCACTCAAAACCGCATTGGATGTTACATATCTGATATATTCTCTGACATCCGGATCACTCTGCGGAAGACCGTCAAGTTCTTTCAATGTTTCCTGCCATTTTTCCATTGTATAGATGACCAGACAGTAATCATTGCCCTTCGCCAGTATGCATCTCGGTTCCAGGTCCGGTCTGTACTTTGCCGGAATGGTCATTCTGTTCTTGTCATCTATGCAGTTGTAATATTTTCCGATGAACATATGACCCTCCTTTCAAAATACAAACACTACGCCATAGTTATTGGATACTACCATTCTATCCCACATTCTACCACATTGCAATAAATATCCGTAAAATATGAAGATTTTCTACCATTTTCGCCCACCTCCAACCCCTCATATAGCCCCTGTTTTTTTCTATATACTATATATAGTATGTTTTTCACGAAATCTGCCATATATACAATAGATGTTGCAGGGCGAAAACAATCAAAACCACTAGTGAACTAGTGGTATGAACAAGCCCTAAAAGGGCCTAATACTAGCAAGCGTCTCAAGACGCACTGAAAAGTCCGCCAACCGCATGACTTTCTCAGCTGCGCCTAAAGGCGCTCTCTTTTATTT
>JAZRWY010000012.1:0-26731 GCA_045599945.1 Anaerovoracaceae bacterium
CAAAAGTTTTTGAAAATGGTAGAAGTCAGGCGGTAAGACTTCCAAAAGAATGTAGATTCGATACAGATGAAGTAGCAGTAAATCGAATCGGAGAAATTGTTTTGTTGATGCCCAAAACAAATAAATGGAGTTCATTTATGCAGGCAATAGATATGTTTTCAGATGATTTTATGCAAGATGGTCGCGATGGTAGTCCGGAACAGGAGCGTGAAACATTATGAGATATATGCTGGATACCAATATATGTATCTATGCAATTAAGCATAAGCCTGAGCAAGTATTTTTACGTTTGCAAGAACATGATCCAACAGATATATGTATTTCTTCTGTAACTTATGCGGAATTGGTGCATGGAGTGGAGAAGAGCAAAGCAATAGAGAAGAATAGAGTTGCATTAGCTTTGTTATTGGCAAATATTGAGATTATGAATTTTGATTCGTTGGCAGCTGAGAGTTATGGCAAGATTCGAGCAGATTTGGAAAAAGCAGGTACACCAATTGGCCCATTAGATATGATGATTGCAGGCCATGCTAAAGCATTGGGCTATACGGTGGTTACAAATAATACAAAAGAATTTGAAAGAGTAAAAGGATTAAAACTTGAAAATTGGGCTGAATAAATTAGTTGTTAGTAGAAAAGTACGATTCGTCGCATTTTTCTAAGTTCCGAATTATTATTCAAAAAACTGAGTGAAAATGCAATTGCTACCACTGGTTGCGCAATTGCATACTGGTATGTATAGAGTGCTACTAATGAAAGGGATACCGAAAACTCGGAAATACGAGATATGTTTAAGTCTCTGGGCATTATTGAGTCTTTCGGTACAGGAATTGGAGAAGCGAAAAAAGCAATGGCAGATAATGGTTCGCCGGAGCTGTACTATAAGACTTTTGATGGGACTAGTAATGTAACATCAGTAGTAATACCGGTAAATGAGGAATACCAATTCTTAAAATCAGGGGCAAAACCCAAGAAGAATCTGGGGATTGAAAGTAAAACCATAGATATAAAGCAAAAGATATTGGATTCTGACTATACAAAGTCAACGAAAAATAATCTGATAAAACTATATACAGGCATAGGAACAGAAGTATTTGGAAACTCAAAGGTTGTTGATGTTCCGGGATGTTCAGAAGCAACAGCAACGTCATATATCAAAAGAATGTTTAAAGAGTTAAGGATTACTGTGCAAGTTGAAGGAAATGGCAAAGGGAAATACAGGTTTAACATCTGAGGTGAACGGAGGGTATTCAAGTAGTTGTTCTTTTCCATATCCCGGGGCTAAAATCTTGATGTTCCAATGCTTATTGACACACACGTTGAGAGCGTGGTTTTGTTGAGTAAAGTACATAAATAAATATTGTGGACAAAATATGTAATTCGATAGCTGGACTGAAGTTGAATCAGTCGGCACAGAATCCGATTACATATCTGAATCCACGATAGAGAGATAAAATTCATATTTTCAGAATTATGCATATAGAGAACTGATATGGTAAATGAAAAAATATATGGAATGCGATTCACTAAAGTATTTCCAATGCTTATAGCAAAAGCAGAACGTAAAGGAAGAAAAAAAGAAGAAGTATATGAAATAACGGAATGGCTTACTGGCTATAGCGAAGATGATATTGATAATGCGCTTGGCTCAGAGATGTCTTATGGTGATTTCTTTTTGAACGCACCTGCACTGAATCCAAACAGAAAGCTAATCAAGGGTGTAATATGCGGTATTAGGGTTGAGGATATAGAGGAACCCTTAATGCAGGAAATCCGTTATCTTGATAAGATGGTTGATGAACTTGCAAAAGGTAAGCCGATGGAAAAGATAAAGAGGTAGATATGTCTGAAAGAGAAGAAAAATTTGAAAGAATGATGCAGGCGGTTTTGGACAGTTATAATTCTGCCGTTGAAAAGATGGATAAGCTTAAAAACAAATACAGTTACATATAAGCAACTTATGGCAGAAAAATTGAAGAATCAAAATACTATTTCGCTATATAAGATTTAAAATGGAAAAAGTACGAATGATAATAAAAAGAGAATTAGCAGGTTGGAAAACTTGGCATATTGTTTGGATGATATTGGCAAACCTTGTAATTATTGGAGTTTCATTATATCAACATGATACGGCATTAAGTATTTTGGCTGCTGTTACAGGCGTTATTTGTGTTATTTTATGTGGACTAGGAAAAGTTTCCAATTATTTCTTTGGTACAATCAATGTCATTTTATATGCTATTGTTGCCTATAAAGCAAAATATTATGGAGATGTTATGCTGAATCTTTTGTATTACTTCCCAACCAATATCTGGGGATGGATATTGTGGGGAAAAAATATTGATCAGAAGACCAATACTGTATATAAAAAGCGAATGACATTGAAACAAGATTTTATTTTGTTATTTGTAAGTGTGGTATCCGTATTCGGATACAGTTATATATTAAAGCTTCTTGGGGGCAACTTACCAATTGTAGATAGCATGAGTACTGTTTTTTCAGTAATAGCTCAGGTGCTTATGATTAAGAGATTCACTGAGCAATGGATTATTTGGATTGTTGTAGATATTGTGTCTGTCATTATGTGGTTTGTAGCGTTGTTTAATGAGGGTGCGAGTGTAGCGATGTTACTGATGTGGTCTGTATATTTAGGAAATGCAATTATTATGTATGTAAAATGGCGTAAGGAAACAAAAAGTATAGAAAGTGAGGCTTAATATAATGAATAGTAAAAAATATAGTGTTGGAATGTATGGTGGTTCATTTAATCCACTTCATTTAGGACATTTAGAATGCATTATCAGAGCAGCCGGTATGTGTGAGGAATTGTATATTGTAATATCTTATAGAGAGGATGCAAAAGAGGTTGAACTTAAGGTGAAAATTCGCTGGATATATCAGCTTACCAAGCATATTGGTAATGTGAAGATTATACCATTAAAAGATAATACATCAAGTAAAGTTGATTATACAGAAGATAAGTGGCAGGATGATTGCGCATTAGTGAAAGAAAGTATTGGTAAGAAGATAGATGTTGTATTTTGCGGTTCTGATTATGACGAGAACAGTTTTTGGAATGTATGCTATCCCGAAAGTGAATTTTATTCATTCCCCAGAAACAAATATAATTCTACTGAAATAAGGGAGAATATATATGCGCATTGGGATTGGATGCCTCAGATTGTGCGGTCTCATTTTACTAAAAAAGTGTTGCTGATTGGAGGAGAAAGTTCTGGAAAATCAACGCTTACAATCAATTTGGCAAATTATTACAATACAAATTATCTTGAAGAAGTAGGAAAAAATCTTTCGGAATTGTCAGGAACAGATATTTATATGTTGTCTGATGATTATACAAGAATCCTGTTAGAGCATAAAGCGAAAGAGATGCGATTGATTGAGCAAAGCAATAAAGTGTTTTTCGAAGACACAGATTGCCTAATAACCCGATTTTATATGGAATTTTTGGAGGATAAAAATGTAGACAAAAATTCGAAACTTGTCGAGGCAATAGCTGCACTAAATCAGTATGATTTAATTCTGTTTTTGGAACCAGATGTTCAGTGGGTTCAAGACGGAGATCGAAGTGAAATTATCGCAGCGGATCGAGAAAAGTATAGTAACATGATAAAAGATTTTTATAAGAAGTACGGATTTAATTTTTACATTATATCAGGTGATTATGTAAGTCGATTTGAGCAAGCGGTTAAGTTAGTTGATGATTTGATTAGTTAGCATCGAAAATTGAAATTTAGGCAATAGGCATTTACCCTATTTGCCTATACGAGCAACAGGGTAACTCAACATTCGTATCGGTTCGACATACCCATTTTATGGCGAAAATAGGTGTTCCGCCATTCCCTTGTACAGTGGGTCTTGAATAGGTTGCTCGCCCACGAACCGAGCCATGTGGAGACGGTATGCCTTCTGTCTAAAAAGAACAGTTAAAAGTGAACCCTGGTAAGTGCTGGAAATGTAGTATTTACCAGGGTTTTAGGATAGGAATCGTTATAAGGTTATCTAAAAAGAGTTGACAACAAGATGATAGTCTCGGAGTTAGTTGTATGTGGAAACAGGTCAACTGTTGTGCATCTGTTAGTTAGGTTGACACTATAAGATGGATAATGATGGAAGTGCACCCGGAAAAGGGTTCACCATTACTTGCTGAATTCCTGTTTTTTTGACTCTACTTTGCGTAGGCACACTAATTCAGTGTGATACTATAAAATGACTGCATGGAGGTGTACAAGTATGAATCAATATGTAACAGGTGCAGTTATTAAAGAATTGCGAGAAAAGAATAATTTAACACAAAGTGAGTTGGCAACGATATTAAATGTTTCTGATAAGGCGGTTTCAAAATGGGAGACAGCTAAAGGATATCCAGATATCTCCTTACTGGAACCGATTGCAAGTGCATTTGGAATTTCTATTACAGAACTTTTATCAGGCAATGCAATTACAAATATGAATGTATCTGCCAATATGTTGCGCTCAAAATTTTATGTGTATCCGGTATGTGGTAATGTTATTCATAGTATGGGAGAAATGGTGGTTACCTGTCATGGAGTGCAGTTGCTACCGGAACAGGCAGAACTTTCTGATGAGAATCATATGATACTTATTGAAAGAGTAGAAGATGAGTATTATATACAAATTAATCATGAAATGACAAAGAATCATTACATTTCTTTTGTGGCTGCTTTATCATCAGATGGAATGCAAATCGTTAAACTGTACCCAGAAGGTAAGTCTGATTGTAGATTAAAAATAAGAGGTGTAAAAAGAATTTATTGTTTCTGCAATAGAGATGGCTTGTTTTATATCGATGTGAACAAATATATAGATGGAAAAGACAAGCAATATGATGATAGGTCGGAACGAATGGAACTTGAAAAAGTAGCAGATAAGTTATTTGGATAGATTTCTATTTCCCAATCTTACTAATCTTACTTTAATGTTTTCATTGAATAATCAGTTGTCTACAAAATGTGGACAACTGATTATTTTGATGTTAAAATTAATGTGTTTGGAGGTTGGAAAAATGATAGTAAAAACATCGATACGTTTTTTTAATTCAATGCCAGTTCGGGCAAGGTGGTCTGATGAGGATCAAAGCTGGTGGTACGCAGCCACTGATGTTGTACAAGCTTTGATTCAAAGCAAGAACGCTCGTAGGTATTGGAATACATTTAAGAACCGACACATGGAGTTGTCTTCATTTTGTAGACAACTGAAGTTGACAGCTGCAGATGGAAAACAATATGCTACGGATTGCCTAAATCAAAATGGTATTAACAGGTTGCTGCTGCTTTTGCCAACAAACAGTAAATCACAATTCTCGGATTGGATTCTTGGAATGAGTGACCCAATTGATGAGCAGAGTAAACGAAACGCATACGAATTATATGAGAATTCTATTTTGGATGCTACGGAAGCAGGAACTGTTAAAGGATTACAGCAGATACATGCATTTCTTTTCGGTGGATTATATGATTTTGCTGGAAAAATAAGAACAAAAAATATATCAAAAGGTGGATTCGTTTTTGCAAATTGTATGTATCTAGAAGAAGCTTTTCGTCAAATAGAAGCCATGCCTGAGACTTGTGAGGATGAAATAATAGATAAGTATATTGAGATGAATATTGCTCATCCCTTTATGGAAGGTAATGGTCGTGCAACAAGGATCTGGCTCGATCATCTTTTGAAGTCCAGAATTGACAAATGTATAGATTGGCAGCAGATCAATAAAAAAGATTATCTTCAGGCGATGGAGAGAAGTCCCTTCGATTCTACTACCATTAAAAAACTTCTTAAATCTGCTATGACTGATAAGACAAACGACCGTGAGATATTTATGAAAGGAATAGATTATTCATACTACTATGAAACAATAGATGAGTAATATGAATATTTACTATTGGATATAAAAATGAAAACTATTTAACGCTAACTTTTTTATCGTTATAAAGTGGTCGTAGATATGTTCCCACTAATGGATAGTCGGACCATTTTTCGAATTGACATACATTCTGTCGTGTCAACCCATTGCGAGGTTGTCAGCCTGTTGCAGAGGAGGTAATTCAGAGAATGAGGAAATGAAGAAAGACGAACTGCACACGTTAATTGATGAAATGAACGATGATACACCATGTTCATGTAGTTCAGAAAGTGTAAGTTGGAAGGCACATAGAAAAGATGAACGGTTAAATAATAAATATGTTTTAAGTTCTATTAAACAAGTCAGAGTACCATATTCATAGGAGCAACGCACCGCATGGGTATGGGTGAATGACTTACCGCTTTTCAAGTGGTATATGGTAATGTTAAGTATGCCTGTTGTTAAGTTGCTAAATGTACGTTCTGAATTTGTGTTTTCTTTTGTGCTTGGCTGTGGTATAATAATATCATCAGAAACAAGGAGTACAGCCATGCACAGAGTAGTAAAGATCTCAGTATCAAAATACAGATATCCTGAAATATGGGAATATGCTGACGGCATAGCACATCTCGCAAAGAACCTGCACAATGCCGCTCTTTTCCGTATGCGCCAGAACTATACTGCTCTTGACTATGACACCCATACCCGGAACCAGCGTATGGTATATGAGGAGATGATGCTTGTCATGGAGAGATATCTGAAGCATCATGCGGGTTCTGTAATGAGCTATGCATTTCTTGACAGGCTCATGAGAGTCACCTGTAATCCGGACTACTTTGCAGAAGGCCTTCCAAGACAGACTGCAAACCAGATTCTGAAAACCGTATGCGAGGAGTTCAGGAGCTTCACAGCACTGAAGGATAAGCACAGAAAGAATGAGGATGGAGCCAGAAGGCCTCACATGCCGAGCTATATAAGGGGAGAGGTATGCACATTCAGGCTTACAAACCAGGATGCAGTGATATACGGAAGAGAGCTCAAGATGCCACTTACAAGGCTCAGGCTCACACTTCCAGAGATGCCAGACGGCGCAGTGCTCAAGGAGGTGCGTGTAAAGCCGTACATGGGGAGATACATATTCCTTGTCACAGTGGATGCCCCTTCCGCAGAAAGAAATGAAGCCGGACCGAACATGTGCGGAATCGATCTGGGAGTGGACAACATCGCAGCCATAGTATGTAATGACGGAAGTTCTAAAATATACAAGGGCGGTGCTGTCCTTTCCGAGGGAAGACGATATGCGAGGGAGAAGGCAAGGGCTGTAGGCATGATCACGAAGGAGCACGAGAACATCCATGCAGACTCAAGGCATCTCAGAAAAATAGCATACAGGCACGAGAGCTTCGTCACAGACCAGATGCACAAGATATCGAGGGACATAGTGGAATTTGCTGCAGAGCATGGAGCTGGGACCATTGTGATCGGGGTGAACAGGGAGATGAAGAGCGGTAGCCACCTTGGAAAGGCAAACAACCAGAACCTTCATGCGATCCCGCACTACAGGCTCAGACAGATGATAGAGTACAAGGCTGCTGAGATGGGGATTGCTGTGATAATACAGGAGGAGTCATACACATCAAAGGCGGACTTTACCGCAGGGGACTTCATCCCTGTATACGGAAAAGAAAAAGGCACACCTTCCTTCTCCGGCAGGAGAAGAGGAAGAGGCCTTTATGTGTGTCATGACGGCAGAGTAATAAACGCCGACCTTAACGGTGCTGCAAACATACTGAGAAAGGCAGTTCCTGACGCATTCATGGGAATCAGTGACTGTGGCTTTCTTGCAGATCCGGAGGTATGTCGCTTCATGTAGACATGTTAATTTAAAAGTAATCCGGTAGAACGGATATAGGCCATGTGGACTGGCCATGTGGGTACGGACAGCCGTAGTGGTTCGAAAGAGGAAACTGTCACGACCGCTAAAGATACCACCTTCATAGCACATACCTGCGCGCATGGGGGTGGAGGTTCATGGAGAATTTCTTCCTTCCATGCCGAATGAACTTGAAAAGCATGGGCCGGAAAGGATATAATCTGTGTAGGAGATGAAAATCATGAGTACAAGCATAGAAATATTAAGAAGAGTGGCAGAGCTGGGGCTTTCCGCGCATCAGCAGATTGTAGACGCATATGTCGCATTGGGATACAGTCTGGACAAGATTGCAGAATCCAAAGGCTTCTATCAGCCGGATTCAGCAGATGTGCTCCGTGGATATGGTTTCAGACTAGGACCGGAATGGGGCGATGAAGAGGACGATTGCGGAAGATTCAGAGAGATGCCGCAGAGCCTGGTAAATGAATATGTCCGTCATTTTTTTCCCGGCATTGATGCGGCGGTGCCGCAGAATCGGGATATTACGATGGATCAGTACATGAACATTTATCATCCGGACTGGAATGTGCAGAGCAGAAAAGAAAAACCGAGCATCATGCGGATTGGTCTATCCAGAGAAGAGCAGGAAATCATGAATGCCGGATGGAAACAGGACGGAGAAGAACCGGACCGGAAGAAGAAAAAGGAACACAAATGGAGACTGTATTAAAAAACATGACAATGGAGGAAATGTGCGCTTTCATGGAATCCATTGGAGAAAAACCGTTTCGCGCAAAACAGATCTTTGGATGGATCTACAAAGGGGCGGAATCCCTGGAAGAAATGAATAATCTTCCAAAGTCGCTGAAGGAAAAGCTTCAGGCATGCACAGACTTTCCGGGGTTGGAGGTTTTAAAAGTGCAATCGTCAAAAACCGATGGAACAAAAAAGTATCTTTTCCGGCTGCCGGACGGAGAAACCATCGAAGCTGTATTCATGAAATACAGCTACGGAAATTCCATCTGCATCTCGTCTCAGGCAGGCTGCGCCATGGGGTGCACCTTCTGTGCCTCGGGAATCCGCGGACTCCAGAGGAATCTGCAGGCCTGGGAGATGGCAGCCCAGGTGCTGAAGGTTGAAAGAGATACCGGAGAGAAAATCAATCACATAGTAGTCATGGGAACGGGAGAGCCGTTTCATAACTACAGGAACCTGAAACGATTCCTGCATCTGATTCATGACCCGGCAGGATTCAATCTGAGCTACAGAAATATTACGGTATCCACCTGCGGTCTGGTGGACGGCATACGAAAGTTTGCGGAGGACTTTCCGCAGTGTACCCTTGCCATTTCGCTTCATGCACCGTCGGATGAACTTCGCGCGCGGATGATGCCGGTCAATAACCGGTATAACATTCAGGAAGTGCTGAAGGCTGCCGGAGAGTATGAAAAGAAGACAGGAAGAAGAGTAACCTATGAATATGCACTGGTGCGGGGAGAAAATGATTCTACGGATCATGCAGACATGCTTGCAGCTTTACTGAAGGGAACGCTGTGCCATGTGAATCTCATTCCGCTCAATGCGGTAAAGGAAACAGGTTATTCTGCCAGCAGAAATGCAAGAGCATTTCAGAAGAGACTTGCGGATAGAGGAATCTCGGCAACGATCAGAAGGGAGCTGGGCTCAGACATAGATGCTGCATGCGGACAGCTGCGGCTCGGAAACCAGTAAAGAAACGGACCGGTGTATCAATCAATCTGCACCGGTTTTTATGTTATGTAATCATACTATATTCATACTATATTTTGTGGCATATATTCATATCTCTGATTGAAATTATGCCACTTTTGGTGTATACTACAATAGTTAGAATCTATTCTTATATACTTTTGAGGGTAGACCATGAAATTAAGACATCAATAACATTTTGGAGGCAAGGAATGTTTTGTAGTAAATGTGGGAAAAAAATATTAGATGGTGACGTATTCTGTCCCGGCTGCGGCAAAAAAATAGAGTGGACAAGATACGAAGAGCCGTCACCAGAACCTGAAATGGAGCAGCCGGCAGAAGAACAGCCGGTTCTGGAAAAATTCAATTTCAACTGGAATCTGGAAGACTTCAATCATAAAAAGACAGACGAAGTAAAAATTGAATGGGGAGACCTGCTGGATATTGTAAAGCGCCAGGAACAGGCAGCCAGCAAGATGGAACATGCAGAAAAGTTTGATGAGCCAAAGCCGGAACCGGTGGAAAGAAAAGTACCGGAGAGGGAAATGGCTTTTGAACAGGAAGAAAAGGCAGAGCGCAGGCCGCCTGCAGCAATGTTTGTGGAGCCGAAGAAGGAAGAGCCGGAACCTGTGGAGCAGGAACCTGTTTTAGAGCCGGTCATGAACTTCACAGACCAGAGATTCGACACATTCAACAGAAAGAATCTGGAATTCCAGGAGCTTCTGGAAAAAGAAAGACAGAGAGTAAAGAAGGACAAAACTGCCAGTGAAGGCGTTTCGGAAGAAATTGACCAGTGGGCAAAAGAGCAGCAGTCTAATCTGAATAGAAAACTGGATGATGTTGAGGAGCCGAAGGCAGAAGAACCTGAGGAGAAAGAAATCCCGGCAGTCGTTCCGATGATGGAGCAGGAGCCTGAAATCCTGGAGCCGGCCGTAGAAAAACAGCCGGTCATGGAAGCAGCAGAAGAACCGGCACTTGAAGTGTCCGATCTTGTGCAGGAACCGCCAAAGGCTCCGGAAAAGCCATTATCTTTCTTTGAAAAAAGAAGAAAGAAAAAAGAAGAAAAAAGAATCAGGCAGAATGAACTGAAGAATACAAAAGAGATGAAGCCGCTGAAACTGGATGAAGACGACATGAACGGTCAGTGGCCGGAAAAGAAGCCGGAAGAGCCGGTAATTCCAGTAGTTGAAAAGCCTGTAGAAGAGGTGAAGAAGGAAGAGCCTGTCAAGGAAAACTTTTATGAGGAGCCACAGCAGGAATCGGATTTTTCAGATTTCCTGAAGAACATGGAGGCAGAGCTTGGCCTTTCGGAAATGCCTGATACAGAAAAGCAGAGTCTGGCAGCAGCGCTGGCAGCGGAAGAGCTGGTTGTTCTGGATCCCATGGCTGAGGAAACAGAACCAATAGAAGAACCGATTCCGGAGGTTCTGCAGCAGCCTGTAGCAGAAGAAGAGGTCATAGTGCCTGAGGTCCCGGAAAAACCAGAAGTTACAGAGCCGGAAATTCCGGAAGAACCGGTAGTCATGGAAGAACAGCCTGTAGAAATCAAGGCGGAAGAGCCGGAAAAGGTTCCATACTACGAGGAACCGTTCTGGGATGATGAAAAAGGCAGAGGAAAATCCGGCAAAGGAAGCGGATGCGGAACTGTCATTATCATTATTCTTGCATTGATTCTTGCAGCACAGATTGCAGTTCTGGTCATCAGATTCAAGTTCCCTGCATCAGACATTGCACAGCTCATCGAACCGAAGCTGACAATCATTGAAAACTGGTTACGAAACCTGTTCTGATCGGATTAGATATATTTAGCACTTATATACATCAATTTATTATTAGGAGGTATCACCTTGGAAAATGAAAAGAAGAGAGGGAAGGGCCTATGGATCATAGTCATTATTATGGCCATCCTGGCATTGCTGTTTGCACTGGTGGAATTCTTTACCGACTTCCTCTGGTTCAAAGAACTTGACTATGTAAGCGTATTCCTTACAAAACTGTTTACACAGATCAAGATAGGAATTCCGGTATTCATAGTAGTCGGATTTCTGGCTTATATCATTCTGAAGCTGATTAAAAAGAGATACTTCAAGAAGGTGGAATCCCTGGATGCACCGGATGAAGGAACCATCAACATTCTCAGCTGGGTTCTGGCAGCTCTTTATGGCGGCATCGCATCATATTTCTGCATTACCCATCTGTGGTTCGAATGGCTTCAGTTCAAAAACAGTTCAGACTTCAGCCTGAAGGATCCGCTGTTTGATAACGACATTTCGTTATATATCTTCCAGCTTCCATTCATTAAGGAAGTATGCTGGATTCTGATAGCACTTGCAGTTGCATTCATTGCTCTTACGGTAATCTATTACATGCTTCTCATGACCATGAGAAAGCCGACCATCTTTGAAGAAGATGATGACGAAGAACCATATGAACCATATGAATATGAGACATCCAAAGAGGACGAAGACAGATTCACAGGCTTCGACCGTTTTGGAGAAACAGGAAGAGCATTCGGAGACTTCTTTGGGGGCGCTGCAAAGGACAGCCCGTTTGGAAAGAAAAACAGACAGCAGCCGAAGAAGCAGTTTGACAGTGATAACTTCCATGAACTGTTATCCATCGCTGCAAAGGAACTGATTATTGCCGGCGTGATTTTCTTCTTAATGCTTGGCGCAACATTCTTCCTGAAGCAGTATGACCTGTTAAGTGTTCATACCGGTGCAGTTTATGGCGCTGGCTTTACAGATGTAAATATTACATTATGGATGTTCAGAATTCTGGCAGGGCTTTCCGTTGTCGCTGCAATCATGTTCGTACTTGGCATCAGCGGAAAGAGCATCAAGAAGATGATTGTTGTTCCTGTTGTCATGGTACTGATTGCCGCACTTGGTGTCGGCGGTCAGCTGATTGTTCAGAACTACGTAGTATCTCCGGATGAACTGAACAAGGAAAGCAAATATCTGGAAAGAAACATTGAATATACCCAGTATGCATACGGTCTGAACGATGTAGACAAGAAGAACTTCTCTGCAAGCAAGAATCTGGATGCAAAGGATATCAAGAACAATGATGAAACCATTTCCAACATCAGAATCAACGACTATTCGCCAACAAGCAAATTCTATAACCAGACACAGGCAATCCGTCAGTACTACAGCTTCCATGATGTAGACGTTGACAGATACTATGTCAATGGAGACTATACACAGGTATTCCTGTCAGCCAGAGAAATTGATGAAGAGAACATCTCCAACACATGGATGAACCAGCACATCAAATATACTCACGGCTATGGTCTTACATTATCCAGAGTAGACCAGGTTACAACATCCGGTCAGCCGGATTCACTGATTGGAAACATTCCTCCGGAATCTTCCATTCCTGAGATTCAGATTACAAATCCTGCTGTATACTTTGGAGAACTTACAAACAATTATGTTCTTGTAGGAACAGATGAAAAGGAATTCGATTATCCTGACGGCGATTCCAACCAGTACACAAAGTACTCCGGAACGGCAGGAATCAAGATGAACTTCATCAACAGAGCATTATTCTCTGTTAGAGAACAGTCACTGAAATTACTGGTATCCTCCAACATTTCAAGAGACTCTAAGATTGTAATCAACAGAAACATCACAACAAGAGTAAAGAAAATCATGCCATATCTGAAATACGATAAGGATCCTTATCTTGTTACAGTAGACGGCAACCTTTACTGGATCTATGATGCATATACTGTATCCAGCGAATATCCATATTCCGAGCCATACAGTGCATCAAGTGCAACCAACTACATCAGGAACTCTGTAAAGGTAGTCATTGATGCATATAACGGAAATACAGACTACTACATTGTGGATCAGAACGATCCGATTGCAAAGACACTTCAGAAGATTTATCCAAAGCTGTTCAAGGATGTAAAGAACATGCCGGAATCACTGAAGGCACATCTGAGATATCCAAATACCATGTTCGATATCCAGGCACAGATCTATGCAAGATACCACATGAACGATGTAAGCGTATTCTACCAGAACGAAGACTTATGGTCCATTGCAAACGAAATCTACGGCAAGGAAGAGCAGGAAATGACTCCAAACTACTACATCCTGAACCTTCCGGGACAGAAGCAGGCTGAATTCGTTAACTCTATTCCATATACACCAAAGAGCAAGAAGAACATGACTTCGCTTCTGGTAGCACGAAATGACGGCGATAATTACGGAGAACTGATTCTCTACCAGTTCCCGAAGAGTAAGACGGTATACGGTCCAATGCAGGTAGAAGCCCTGATTGACCAGAATACAGAAATCTCGAAGGAATTCTCGCTGTGGAGTTCAGCAGGTACAAATTACAGCAGAGGTAATCTGTTCGTCATCCCGATTGAAGATTCCATCCTGTATGTTGAACCGGTATATCTGGAAGCAACAAACTCCTCCATCCCGGAAGTTAAGAGAGTAATTGTTGTATTCGGAGATAAGATCGCTTACAAGTCAACGCTTGCAGAAGCATTGGAAGAAATGTTTGCAGGCAGCTCTTCCAGTAGCGATTCGGATAACCAGGGAGATGCTTCGAATAAGGAAATGTCTTCATCCGAACTGATTGAAGCAGCAGTAGATGCATACAACAAGGCACAGTCTGCAATGCAGTCCGGTAACTGGGCAGAATACGGAAAGCAGCTGGAGAAACTTGAAAAATACTTAAAGAAATTACAGAAATAACATGTTACCTCAGAGGCCCCGGCCTCTGGGGTATATCATTAGAGATTGGAGGATTTATGCTGGATTTTGATCTTAAGCGCATGCTGTTTAACATAAAGGCAGAAGACCATTCAGTAGAAAGAATCAGGGAGATCCTGGGCAATCACCCGGAGATATATTTTGTATCATTTGTAGGAATTGACATCGGCGGTCATGATACAGACGAAAAAATTCCGGTGAAGGTATTCATGGAGGACATGGAAAAATTCCTGAGCGAAGGCGTTCAGACCGACGGTTCCTCTGTAGTGCTTCCAAAGATTGCAGACCTGAATAACGCAAAGGTGGATATCATACCGGATCTTTCTGTCAACTGGTATGTAGACTATAACTTTGACTACATTCCGGAAGACCTGGGACTGCCGGTTGGCACACTGAGAATTCCATCCTTCCTTCGTCATAATGATACATTTGAAGTAGGTTCCAGAGTCATTCTAAGAGATGCCATTGAAACCTTTAAAGGGGAACTGATGGATGTACTCAAAAATAATCCGTATGTTTTTGAATACATGCATCTGGATGGTGCAGAAGACATTGAGGAACTCATTGTCACATCAGCAACAGAACTGGAATTCTGGGTAAAAACGCCCGACGAACAGTCAGACAGAGAGCAGCTGACGACAGCACAGGAACTGAAGGAACAGTATTGGAAAAGGACAGTAGGTCCTGTAAGAACCGCCCTGGAAAGAACCCTGACCATATTGGACTGCTACGGCTTCGAAATGGAAATGGGGCATAAGGAAGTCGGCGGTGTAAAAGCCAAGATGGGACATACCGGCCGCTATGACCATGTCATGGAACAGCTGGAAATCGACTGGAAATATTCTGATGCCATGCAGGCGGCAGATAATGAAAACCAGATCAAATATGTCGTGAGAGATATTTTCAGACTCCACGGACTGGAAGTTACTTTCAATGCCAAGCCGATGGAGGGCGTTGCAGGAAATGGTGAGCATACCCATCTGGGGCTTGCTGCCAGATTAAAGAACGGAAAAGTGGTCAGCATGTTTGCTTCGAAGAACAATCAGGATTTCCTGAATGTCATCGGGTACGGCGGACTTCTTGGAATTCTGAAGAATTATGAAGTGATGAACCCGTTCATTTCTGCAACAAATGATGCATTTAACCGATTAAAGCCGGGATTTGAAGCGCCGGTATGTACGGTTACATCCATGGGACATACGGTTGAAGCGCCATCCAGAAACAGAACCGTTCTGGTCGGCCTGATCCGTGAACCGTCCAACCCGCTGTCGACAAGATTTGAACTGCGTTCTCCGAATCCGAAGAGCAATACCTATCTTGTCATTGCAGCGTCATACATGGCAATGCTGGATGGCATCCGGGCGGCAGTAGCAGCAGGAAAAACGCCGGCAGAACTGGAAAAATCCATTTCGAAGAAAAAAGGCGAAGAAGATTTCTATCTGGAAACAGAAAGAGAATACAGATCAGAAAAAGATGTATTTGATTCATATTCGCCGGAGGAACGTGACGAATTGTTTGGAAGACCTCCGCAGACCGTCTGGGAAAACATCTCGGCATTTGAAAAATATCCGGAGAAACTGGAGATTTTCAAACGAAATGATGTAATGAGCGATCTGACGCTTGCATCCTACCGGGAAGCAATCATCAGTCAATGGGCAACCGAACTTCACAACAGAACCATTCCAAATGCCATGGATAAAGTGAGAAGATGCAAGAAGGTCCACGGACCGGAAGCAACCGACTTCGACATTCAGATGTGGGTACAGGTTTCTGCGCAGAGGGATAAGCTGGCAAAGAATACATTGAATGAGGACTGCCTTCTCAGAAAGATTGCCAATGCGCTGGAAGCAGAAGATTATGAAAAGGCATCAGAGCTTCAGATTGAAGCACAGGCAGATCTTGACAGGCTGGTACGAATGTACAGCGAATACAAGAGAAACCTGCTGTAATGCGGCAGCAGCTTGAGAGACATATATTAGGAGATGAAAAGATGTTAGACATTAAACGACTGAGAGAAGACTTTGAAAATGTAAAGGCAGCAGTGGAACGAAGAGGAAAAGGAGACTTCGGCATTGACCAGGTAATGACACTGGATGAAAAGAGAAGATCCATTCTTGCGGAAGTGGAACAGATGAAAAACCGTCAGAAGACAGAATCCAAAAAGATTCCGCTCATGATCAAAAACGGCGAAGATGTTGCAGCATTCAAGGAAGAATTGAAGGTCCTGTCCGATCAGATCAAGGAGCTGGATGAACAGGTATCCGCAGTAGAAGCGGAATTAAAGGATGCGCTCCTGAATGTTCCGAATACTCCGCATCCAACTGTTCCGGAAGGAAAGGATGATTCCGATAATGTGGAGCTGAGAACGTTCGGAGAACCGACAACGTTCGATTTTGAACCAAAGGCCCATTGGGATATTGGAGAAAGTCTGGATATTCTGGATTTTGAAAGAGCAGCTAAACTTTCCGGAACCAGATTTACCGTATATAAAGGGCTGGGTGCCAGACTGGAAAGGTCTGTCATCAATTTCATGCTGAATACCCATGCGGATGCAGGGTTTACAGAAATCCTTCCTCCTTTTATGGTAGGAAGAAAGGCAATGACAGGAACCGGACAGCTTCCGAAATTTGAAGATGACATGTTCCATGTACCGGCAAAGGACCACTTCCTGATCCCTACGGCAGAAGTTCCTGTAACAAATCTGAGAGGCGATGAAATCATGAGCAATGAGGAAATGCCTGTCTACTATTGTGCATATACCCCTTGTTTCAGAAAAGAAGCCGGCTCTGCAGGAAGAGATACCAGAGGGCTCATCCGCCAGCATCAGTTCAATAAGGTGGAGCTTGTAAAGTTTGCATATCCGGAGAATTCCTATGAGGAGCTGGAGCATCTGACCAATGAAGCAGAAAAGATTCTGCAGCTTCTGGAAATCCCATACAGAGTAGTAAAGCTTTCTGCGGGCGATCTTGGTTTTTCATCCGCCATGACCTATGATATTGAAGTCTGGATGCCAAGCTATGGCAGATATGTGGAAATCTCATCCTGTTCAAACTTTGAGGACTATCAGGCAAGAAGAGCAAATATCCGCTTCCGGAGAGAAAAGAAGGGCAAGGCTGAATTTGTTCATACATTAAATGGATCCGGTCTGGCAGTAGGAAGAACGGTTGCGGCCATTCTGGAAAACTACCAGCAGGCAGACGGAAGCGTCAGGATTCCGGAAGCATTAAAGCCATACATGGGTGTGGATGTCATAAAATAGGAAGAGGATGAATACTTAAAGTCCATGACGGGCATAATGACGGAAACAGAATTATGTGGTATAATGAAATAGGCATAATCCATATGCCTATTTTATAGTACGCGAAATATAGGGAGAGTAGTTTGTGAGCAGAAAGAACAGGATATTCCTTGTCATATTCATCATTGCAACCATACTGACCATCAAGGCGATTGAAAGTTTTAACGAGCAGTTTTCATGGAGCGTGCTTCTGAATGAAATTCAGACTGCCGATCACCTGTGGCTGATGGGAGGATTTCTATGTGCTGCAGGATTTATCATATTTGAAGGAATGGCACTGACTGTCATTGCACGCGGACTGAGAATGGATACGGATTACAGAAGCGGCATCTGTTATGGAGCTGCAGACGTGTTTTTTTCCGCCATTACACCATCCTCCACGGGAGGGCAGCCGGCCAGTGCTTTTTTCATGATCTGGGATGGAATGCATGCGGCAGGCACAACCATCATCCTGATCATTAATCTGATTATGTATAACCTGTCGTTTTTCCTGTTTGGAATCATTGCACTTGTCATCGGATGGAATGAAATAATGGCAATGTCGACTGCGGCAAAGGTTATCATTTTCATTGGATGCATCCTGATTCTGGGGCTATCCATCCTGCTGATGATTCTTCTGATCAGAAATAAACAGATTCGAAGACTGGGCGCATGGCTGATCCATCTTCTGGTGAAAATGAAAGTGCTCCGGAATGGATTCAAATGGCAGAAAAAACTGGTGAAAACAGCGAATCAGTTTCAGGAATGCGCGGTGATTCTGAGAAAGAATAAGCCGGTGCTGACCAAAGCACTCGTGTTTAATATCCTTCAGAGACTTGCAAACAGTCTGGTATGCGTCTTCTGTTTTATCGGAATTGGAGGAGCGCCTGCCAGTACGGCAGATGTGTGGGCAGTCCAGATGATTTCCACCATAGGCGCAAATGGAATTCCCATGCCGGGAGGCGTCGGTATCATAGATTATCTCCTGATCAATGGATTTCAGGCGATGGGAGGCATCACTCATCCAGCCAGCCTTGAGCTGCTGACAAGAGGCATGTCATTTTATGTCTGTCTGCTCATCAGCGTGACTATTTTGGCTGCAGGCTGGATTAGAAGGAACAGAAGGGATCAAAGAAATGCTAGGAATATATAACTATACCGTAATACTTACATACATGTCCGTCATATCTGCCATAACCGGCATAGGTCTATGCATCACAGGAGCGGCGTCTCCCGCCTTCTGCTGCATTCTCCTTGCTTTTTCCGGCATATGCGATACCTTTGACGGAATGGTTGCAAGAACAAAAAAGGACCGGACCCAATCCGAGAAGAATTTTGGAATACAGATTGATTCTCTCGCAGACATTTCCGCCTTTGGATTTTTTCCGGCAGCGATAGGAATCTATGTATGCAAGGCAAAAGCCATGCTGCTCGCTTTTCTGGGAGGTGCAGTTCTTGTCCTTGCCGCTCTGATCCGCCTGGCCCATTTCAATGTGACAGAAGAAGAAAGACAGAGGGTAGAAGGCGGGAAGAGAAAATTCTACGAAGGACTTCCGGTAACTGCATCCTGTGTGGTATTTCCTCTTACTGTATGGATTGCTGCAGGATGTCATAAAGATCCGGCATACATGTACGTCTTTTTCCTCTTTTTACTTTCCCTGATGTTTGTTAGTAAAATGAAAGTACCAAAGCCGGGAGCCGTTTCAGCATTGGAAATTCTCTATGAGACAGGATTTGGACGGCTCGTTCTGAAACTCCTGACAAGACCCGGAATTTCAAAAATCTGCGGCGCATACATGGATAGCGCTCTTTCCAAAACCATGATCCGCAGGTTTATCCGGAAGAATGCCATCGACATGGATGAATATGAAGAGAGGGAATTCAAAAGCTTCAATGATTTCTTCTGTAGAAAAATCAAGGAAGGATACAGAAAGAACGATCCGGCGCAGGAGCATCTGATCTGTCCATGCGACGGCCATCTGACGGCCCATGAGATTCATGACGGGCTTGTGCTTCCTGTGAAGCAGAGTGAGTATTCCATTGCAGAACTGTTAAAAGACGAGAATCTGGCAGCGGAGTACGAGGGCGGCACGGCCCTGGTATTTCGTCTGGGGGTTGAAAACTACCATAGGTATGCTTTCGTGGATGAAGGAGTCATACTGGCGCAGAAAAGAATTCCGGGCATTCTCCATACGGTAAGGCCGGTAGCCCTATATGAACGGCCGGTATTCCTTGAGAATACCAGAGAGTATGTGGTAGCAGATACGAAGAACTTTGGGCAGATGATTCAGATGGAAGTCGGTGCACTTCTGGTGGGAAGAATCTGCAATGAAAGTGTCAAGGATTTTCATAGGGGTGAAGAAAAAGGACATTTTGAATATGGTGGTTCTACCATTATCCTGCTGCTGAAAAAGAATGCAGTGCGGATCAGAGAAGAGATATTGGCATGTACATCGGAAGATGGAGAGACATCTGTACGCATGGGCCAATGCATAGGAGAAAAACAGTAACCGCATATATGGACCGGGTGCATGGGAGTGCACCCGGTCTTTTTTAGTATTGACCCGATGCAGTCTGGTTATCCCCTGATCTGTCCGTTTCCGCGGATTACATATTTGAAAGTGCAGAGCTCCTCGAGTCCAAGCGGTCCTCTTGCATGAAGCTTCTGTGTGGAAATGCCCATTTCGCATCCCTGTCCGAATTCTCCTCCGTCCGTAAATCTTGTGGACGCATTGACATAGACGGCAGCAGAATCAATCATCCGGATGAATTTTTGAGCCGCTGCTTCATCCTCCGTGATGATGGCCTCTGAATGACCGGTGGAATGAAGAGAAATGTGGGCAATGGCCTGCTCGATGCTGTCCACGACTTTAACACCCATGATATAATCCAGGAACTCTGTATCGAAGTCTTGATCGGAGGCAGGGGTGCCGCCGATCATGGAGCCGGCGCGTTCATCAAGTCTAAGCTCTACAGGCTCAAGTCCGTCTGCGGCTCTTTGCGTTACCAGCCGGTCATGGTATTTCGGCAGAAATTCTTCTGCGATATCTTTATGGACGAGGCATACCTCTGCGGCATTGCATACGGATGGCCTGCTTGTCTTTGCATTTTCAAGGATGGAAAGAGCCATCCCGATATCTGCATCCCGGTCGACATAAATATGACAGATGCCTGTGCCTGTTTCCAGCACAGGAACTTTTGCATTGTCCACGCAGGAGCGGATGAGACCTTTGCCGCCTCTTGGAATCAGGAGATCGATGAGACCTCTTGCTTCCATGATTTCTTTGGCGGATGCTCTTGAAGTATCCTCTATGAGTTCGATGGCATTTTCCGGAAAACCGGCTTCCGAAAGGCCGCTTTTCAGAGCCTTTACAATGGCACGGGCACTTTCATGGGCCTCTTTTCCGCATCTGAGAACGCATGCAGAGCCTGCCTTTAAGGCGAGAGCTGCAGCATCGCTGGTTACGTTGGGTCTGCTTTCGTAGATGATGGCAATGACTCCCATGGGAACCATCATTTTTGAAATCTTCAGTCCGTTTGGTCTTTCGTGTTCACTTAATATTTTTCCCACAGGGTCCGGAAGAAGGGCAACTTCATGAATGCCGTCTGCCATGTCCCGTATTCTATCCTCTGTCAGTTGAAGACGGTCGAGCATGACATCGGAAATGATGCCTCCTGCGCGTTCCATGTCTTTTTCATTGGCAGCAAGAATCTCTTCTGCAGAAGCCTCCAGATGATCTGCCATGAGGCTCAGCGCTTTGTTTTTCTGTTCTTTTGTTGCGGATGCAAGGAAGGATTTTGTCTTTCCTGCCGATTCCATAAATTCCAATGTTGTCATGACTTTTTACCAATAAAGCGTGTACCTGCGCTTTTCCCTTCTACGATGTCATATAGGAGTTCCGGGTTATTTCCGTTGATAATTACCATGTCACATCCCTTTTCTGTAACAATTTCAGCTGCGCCGATCTTTGTTGCCATTCCGCCGGTTCCAAGTCCGGAGCCTGTACCGCCGGCAAGGCTCTGAATCTCCTCATCGATTTCCGAAACCTCTGCAATGAGAGTGGCAGCTGCATTCTCCCTTGGATCTGCTGTATACAGGCCGTCAATATCTGAAAGGATGACCAGAAGATCTGCACCGGATACCACTGAAATGATGGCGCCCAGAGTATCGTTGTCACCCACCTTGATTTCGCTGGTTGCAACGGTATCGTTTTCGTTGATGATAGGGATGGCTCCCAGGTCCAGCAGCCGTTCCATGGTGTTTTCAAAGTTTGCTCTTCGCTCCTTGTCATCAATGTCCTCGCTGGTCAGAAGCATCTGTGCAACCGTATGACTGTATGCGGAAAACAGTCTGTCATAGGTATACATCAGCTCGCATTGACCGACTGCTGCCGCAGCCTGCTTTGATGGAATGTCAGAAGGGCGCTTTTTCATGTTCAGTTTTCCCATGCCCATGCCGATGGCGCCGCTGGATACCAGCACCAGTTCGTGGCCGCCGTTTTTCAGGTCCGCAAGAACCTTTACCAGCTGTTCTACATGGCGGATGTTCAGTCTCCCTGTTGCATGTGCCAGGGTAGATGTTCCTACTTTTACTACAATTCTCATGATGATTCTCTTTTCTGTTAATCTTTTCTTGATTGTATCATAGGACGCCATTGCGGTCAAAAGAAAACGGTTTTCAATGTCTTGACTTGGAAATACACCGACAGTATACTTTATATGGTCCCGCTCTGCGGGAAAACAGGAAGAGATGTAATCATCCGGAGGCGCTATGAGAGAAAAGGATTTCAATGACCAGATCTGTCTCATTGTGATGCAGACAATGCGGCTTGTCGTGGAAGAATATGGAATGGGCGAACAGGAGGCCTTGCGTCTTCTTTATGCTTCCGCCGCTCTGGAAGAGACTCTGGAGGAAAGGACAGGCCTGTGGAAGGATGGGCCGGAAGGACTTCTTCAGCGGCTGCATAAGGAGTTTCCGGTTTCGGAGAAAAGAGAGAATTCTACGGTTTCAAGAAGCGGTTTTTTCATGGCATACTGTGCAGAGATATGTAGAAACAGAGAGCATCTTTCAGGAAAGGAACTGGGAAAACGGTTCACAGACATTGATGCATGGGATCAGATTTACAAAGCCCTTACTTCTTCAGAATATGATAGTCCGGGCGCTGCCATGCGGGAGATACTGTCATATCTCCGTCTGAAAATGGAGTAAATATTCAAAAAACTATTGCGCTTAGATGCACCAGTCGATATAATGGTTTTGGAATTAAAAGAATGGAGGCTATTGAAATGACATTTGAAAAAATTAGAGATATTATTGTAGAACAGCTGGGCGTTGAAGTGGATGATGTAACACCGGAGACTCATTTAATGAAGGATCTGGAAGCAGATTCTCTGGATGCTGTAGAAATCATCATGGCAATCGAGGACGAATTTGGAATTGAAGTTCCGGACGAGGAAGCAGAAAAATTCCAGACTGTAAGCGACCTTGTAAGCTTTGTTGAGGCTCAGTAATAGAATTTTGATTGACGTCCCGTCTCAGCCAGGCGGGATTTTGCATAATGGAGAAAACTCATGAAAAAGGAAGATGCAAAGATTTCCAATGCGGTCATTAAAAGGCTGCCAAGATACAGGAGGTATCTTGCGGAATTAAGACGTAAGGGCGTAGATAAGATATCTTCAAAGGAGTTCAGTACACTGATCGGCTATACAGCATCACAGATCCGTCAGGACCTGAATAATTTCGGCGGATTCGGTCAGCAGGGATATGGATATAACGTGGATGCGCTATATGGCGAGATCAGTGCCATTCTTGGTCTGGACAAGCAATACAAGATGATTATCATCGGCGCGGGAAATCTGGGACAGGCAATTGTAAATTATACATATTACTATAAAACGGGATTTCTAGTGGATGCCATTTTTGAAATCAATCCAAAACTGATCGGGCTGAAAATCAATGACATTGAAGTTCTGGATTATGACAATCTTGTAGAATATGTAGAAGAAAACAATATAGACATCGGTATCATATGCACAACAAAAGACAGTGCACAGGGCGTAGCAGACAGACTCTGCTTTGCAGGAATCCGCGGAATATGGAATTTTGCTCCGCTGGATCTTGAGGTGCCGGAGCATGTGGCTCTTGAAAATGTTCAGCTTTCTGAGTCGCTGCATTCTCTTGCATACCATATTAACAGAAAGAATGATACGCAGGATAAGATCAGAGAGATCAAGGAGAAATGCAGCAGATGCAGAGAACGTGGAGAGGAATGCAAGAAACAGGGCGAAAGATGTCCGTATGAGGTGTAGCAAAAAGGAAAATAACCGTTTCGGATGAAACGGTTATTATATATACAATATCTATATTATTCAGCTTTGATAGCACCTACTGGGCAGCTGCCTTCGCAAGCTCCACAGTCGATACATGAGTTAGCATCGATAGTATAGATGTCGCCATCAGCGATAGCTCCTACTGGGCAGTCTCCTGCGCAAGCTCCGCAAGCGATACAAGCATCTGTAATCTTAAAAGCCATTGTGTAACCTCCTTTTAGAATAATCGCATTGATATACACATTATAGCAGAAGGAAATTAATAAGTAAAGATGAAAGTTTACGCACTTGTAGGGAAAAGTGGTACAGGGAAAAGTTACCAGGCGGTCAACCTGTGCCGTGAAATGAATATTGAATCCATTATTGACGATGGACTGTTTATCTGCAGCAATGATGTTCTTGCAGGCATCTCTGCAAAAAAACAGGAAACGAGAATCGGTGCCATCAAGACGGCGCTCTTTTCGGAAGAAGAACACAAAAACAGTGTCATGGAAAAGATTCATGAAGTGAATCCGGAAAGCATCCTTGTCATTGGAACTTCAGATGAAATGGTTGAGAGGATCCGGAAGAGAATCGGACTTCCGCCAATCAGTCAGACCATATATATTGAAGAAATCACAACAGAAAAGGAACGTGCCGAGGCGGCAAAGCAGAGGGATGAATTTGGAAAACATGTTATCCCGGCGCCAACCTTTGCACTGAAGAGGGATTTTTCCGGATATTTTGTTGACCCGCTGAAGATATTCAGAACCTGGGGCAAGGGAAAGGACAGCGAATCCGAAAAATCCGTGGTAAGACCGACCTATAGCTATAGAGGGGATTATACCATTTCGGATAAAGTTTTTGAAGATGTCATCCGCAATGTGGTCTCATCCACAGCAGAAGTGTCGGAGCTTTCCCGTGCAGACATCCGTAAAGTGGAGCATGGCATTGCAGTCTCCCTCATCATATACATGAAGAAGGGCAGTTCCATTCTCAGAGGAGCAGAAGCATTCCAGACTGCCATCTGCGAGAAGATTGAATATATGACGGCATTCAATGTGGAGCAGGTGGATATTGAGATTAAAGGTCTGGTCTGATGCATTGTGGTTATTCTGTGAAAAACAGAGGAAAGAGTGTTGACAAGCTGGGTAATTGTAGTAAAATATATTTAGCACTCAAAGTTAAAGAGTGCTAATAAAACGCAGAAAATATTTTGAACATAGAAGGGAGATACCAAAATGAGTTTTGGAATTAAACCATTAGCAGACAGAGTTGTAATCAAGAGAGCAGAAGCAGAAGAAAAGACTGCAAGCGGAATCCTTCTTGCAACCCAGGCCAAAGAAGAACAGCAGATTGCAGAAGTAGTTGCTGCCGGTCCGGGAACAAAGGATGTAACCATGGAAGTGAAGGAAGGAGACAAGGTTGTCTTCTCAAAGTTTGGCGGCATGGACATCAAATATGAAGGTGAAACATATATCATCATCAGCCAGAAGGATATTTTAGCAATCATAGAATAAGGAAAGGAGCAGGAAATGGCTAAGGAATTACACTACAGCGAAGAAGCGAGAAGAAAGTTACAGACAGGCGTAGATAAACTTGCAGATACAGTAAAAATCACATTGGGACCGAAGGGCAGAAATGTATTGATTGAAAAGAAGTTCGGCGCACCGCTGATCACCAATGACGGTGTTACCATTGCAAAGGAAATCGAACTTGAGGATTCCGTTGAAAACATGGGTGCACAGGTTGTTAAGGAAGTTGCTTCCAAGACAAATGATGTTGCAGGTGACGGAACGACAACAGCTACACTTCTTGCACAGTCCATCATCAGAGAGGGATTTAAGAACGTGGCAGCAGGTGCAAATCCAATGGTAATCAAGAGAGGAATTGCCGGTGCGACGGAAATTGCAGTAGACCATATCAAGGGAATCTCCATTCCTGTAGAAACAAAAGAAGCAATTGCCCAGGTAGCAGCCATCTCAGCAGCAGATCCGATGGTTGGAGAACTGATTTCCGATGCCATGGAACAGGTGGGAAGAGACGGCGTAATCACTGTTGAGGAATCCAAATCAACAGGAACGACTCTGGAAGTTGTTGAAGGCATGCAGTTTGACAGAGGCTACTTATCTGCCTATATGGTAAATGATACGGAAAAAATGGTAGCAACCATGGAAAATCCTCTGATCCTGCTGACAGGATACAAGATTTCCAACATCCAGGAAATTCTTCCGCTTCTAGAACAGGTGGTTCAGGCAGGAAGAAAGCTCCTGATCATCTGTGAAGAGCTGGAGGGTGAAGCACTTGCGACTCTTGTAGTAAATAAGCTAAGAGGAACATTTGACTGCGTGGCTGTAAAGGCTCCCGGATTTGGTGAAAGAAGAAAGGCAATGATGCAGGATATCGCAGTTCTTACCGGCGGCGTTGTGATTACAGAGGATGCAGGCTATGATCTGAGAGAAACAACTCTTGACATGCTGGGAACAGCGGCATCCGTAAGAGTAGATAAGGATAATACGGTTATCGTTGGCGGTGAAGGTTCAGAAGATGCCATCAGAAGCAGAATTGCGCAGCTGAGAAACCAGGCAGACCTGACAACATCTGAATTCGATAGGGAAAAGACCCTGGAAAGACTGGCTAAACTTTCCGGCGGCGTTGCAGTCATCAAGGTCGGTGCAGCAACAGAAACAGAATTAAAGGAAAAGAAACTGAGAATTGAAGACGCACTGAATGCAACAAAGGCTGCAGTAGAAGAAGGCATTGTACCTGGCGGCGGCGTTGCTCTTGCCAATGCAATTCCTGCAGTGGAAGAATATGTAGAGTCCCTGGAAGGTGACGAAAAAACAGGTGCCAGAATTATCATGAGAGCGCTGGAAGAACCGGTAAGACAGATTGCAGAAAATGCAGGCTATGAAGGTTCTGTA
>JAZRWY010000013.1:0-20372 GCA_045599945.1 Anaerovoracaceae bacterium
TTCGTCAGGCTACGATTTCGCTATTGCTTCTTCTCGCCCACACCTCGCGATGTGAACCTTGCAAGTCGCTATGAGGTTCGCTGAAGGCAAACGCCCTACGTGGACTTTCACCACAGACTGACGGCATGCCCGTCATACTAAAAATCAGCCCCACCAAAAGGTGGGGCTTTTACTATATCTCCATAAGTTCTCCCTGTTTCAAAAGGAACAGATATCGCTCTTTTACCGGCTTTCCTGTAATCTCAGCCAGCGCATCTGCATAGATTGCAATCTGCTTTTCATATCGCTCCTTCAAAATCTCATCTCTTGTCACGGAACTGTTCTTGTAATCCACAAGAACCAGTTCTCCATCCTCTTCAAAGAAGCAGTCTATGACGCCCTGCACCATGACTTCCGTTCCATCCTTCTCTGTCAGATAGGTAAACGGTTTTTCTCTTTTCACCATGGACGATGCAGCAATTCTTTTTCCAATCCCGCTGTCCATAAAGGAATGAATGCCCTGCAGATTCACTGCTCCTGCCTCTTCCTCCGTCAGGATGTTCTTTTTTACCAGTTCAGCCACTACATCCTCCGGCCGGGTTCCATCAAACCGGATATATTCCATGACCTTGTGTGTAATGGTACCAATCTGCGCAGCCGTATACGTTTTTCTTTCATCCTCCCTTGGCGCTGCCTTTTCCCTATGGACACCACCTTCTGCATTCAGTTCGCTGACAGAATACTTGTATTTCAATCTTGTTTCCGCTTCATGCGGATATTCATAAGACAGCCTTCTTGCTGTTTCCTCGCGGAAGGCATGACCTTTCTGAATCAGTTCGGAAAGCTGTTTTTTTGCTTCGCTGCTCTGATATGCTTTTTCGGATATTTCATCCATTTCTATGACTCTCCGGTCGATGGTTTTACAATCCATTAATGCGCCCATCACAAATTCCAACGGTGAATGGATGTTGTCGCTATCCAGATATTGATACTGCCTTTCATCTCCATCATATCCGTCAATTGCACCAATCATGTATAGACGGTCTTTCGCTCTGGTAAAATCTACATAAAGAATTCTTTTTTCTTCTTCTATTCCCTCCATCCGGGTCATCCGCCCGATGACATTCTGCATCAGAGTATTTCTCTTCCAATGCTGCTCGCGGTTCACATTGGTCAGAGCAAAACCGGCTCTCTTGTGCATCTTAATTCCTGCACTCCTGCTTTTCAGATTGAACTTCCGATCCAGCTGGCTGGCAATTACAACCGGATATTCCAGGCCTTTACTCTTATGCACAGTCATGATGCGCACCACATCATCCGACTCAGATATGGTCTTCATCTGTCCAACGCTTATTTTACCTTCCTTGGTCTGCTCCACATAGCGAAGAAAACCGAACAGATCATAAATGCCCATTCCCTCAGCATCTTTGGCCTTATCTGCAAGTGCCCGCAGATTCGCCTGTCTGCGGATGCCATAAGGCAGCGCCCCTGCATAGGAATAATATCCGGTCTCCCACATCAGCCTCCAGACCAGATCCGAAAGGCTGAGTGCATGGGCCATGCTTCTCCATTCATCAATTTTGAGGAGCACCTGCTGGCACTTTTCACGAAGAACCACATCTTCTCCCTCTTCTGCATAATCATCGAATGCCTCGTAATATGGCACCTTTTTTCTGTGTATTCGTATGCAGGACAGCTCCTCGGTTGTAAATGAAAAAATCGGAGAATACAGAAGCGACAAAAGCGGCACATCCTGTCTGCCATTATCGATGATGCTCATCATGCTGATCATCAAAGAAATCTCTACCGTATCGAAATATCCTTCCGTATCTTCAACATAGCATGGAATGCCCAGGCTTTCAAAGACCGATTCATATATGGCTGCCGTTACTTTTACGCTTCGGAGCAGAACAACGATATCCCTATAGGTGATTGCTCTTTCTCCCTGTTTTTCATCCACATGTATTCTTTCTCCAAGAATCTCCCGGATGAGGTCGGCTGCCACCCGCGCTTCAAGTTCTTCCTTCTTCATATTCCGGATTTCCTCGTCAAGAGTTCCGCCTTCCTCCATTCTGCTGTTTAAAATAATCAGTTCCGGCTTTCTGTCCAGTTCTCCTTCATATTCAATACCCTTGGAAAGCTTTGCTTCTTCTCCATAGCCTTCCATCCGGTTCAAAAAGATATCATTGACAGCCGCAAGAATCTTTCCCTTGCTTCGGAAATTGCAGTTCAGGTCGATTCTCTCATTCACTTCCGTATTCTCTGCATATTCCTTGTATTTTCTCATGAAAATCTCCGGTTCCGCCAGTCTGAACTTGTAGATGGACTGTTTCACATCCCCTACCATGAACAGATTGTTATCTCTGCAGATCCGGCTGATGAGAGCCTCCTGAACATCATTGGAGTCCTGGTATTCATCGATGAATATGTATTCGAATTTCTTCCTGTATTCTTCTGCTGCCTCTTCATGGGCAAGCACATCCAGTGCCAGATGCTCATGATCAGAAAAATCCAGAAGATTCTTTGCTTCCTTCAGCTTTCTGTATTTTTCAGCAAAGAGTATTACCAGACGTTTCAGTTCTTTTGCAGAATCATAAGTTTCCTGCATGTCCAGAATCTGATCGTCCAGGCTTCCGTTAAAATATTTTTTCTGCAGATCTTTATGCAGCTGACTGATCCGGTCTTTTTCCGCATTCACTTCAGCTCGGATTCCCTGCAGATATTCCTTTTCATCTTTTGTTACGCTTAGACGCGGAAGATCAAAATCTGAAACTGCCTGGGCAAATTCTTCAAAGCCATATGCATGGAATGGTTCTTTGGATAATCTTTCATACAGCGGAATGAATTTCTCCGAAAGCTTCACGCACTGATTCTCTGACAGAAGATCTATGAGCCGGTTCAGACCGGCCGTCATCTGTTCAAAAGCATTTCTGCAGTCTTCCGTAATGAACTGCACTTCCTCACTTTCCAGAAACTCTTCCTTCGTTACATTCAATTTCTCCGTTTTTTCCTCCAGCCACTGGAACGGATCCGGAAGGGACATGATCATGGAGTACATGGCAAGCACCATGTTCTTTGCCGGCGCCTCATCTCTGGAAGAACCGAACTTCGAAACAAAGGAAATGAATGGTTCCGATGCCTCTTCGAAGCTTTCCGCAAATACTTCCTCCAATGCTTCCTGTTTCATCAGATTGCTCTGCGACTCATCACATACCTTGAATCCCGGTTCAATGTCGATCAGATAGAAATATCTCCGCAGCACTTCGAGTGCAAAGCTGTTAAAGGTCGAGATATTAGCAGATGGAAGAAGCTCCAGCTGTCTCAGCAGATATTCCTTATCTGCATTTTCACCCAGCGATGCATCATTGAGTGCCTTTACAATCTTCTCCTTCATTTCAGAAGCTGCCGCTTTTGTAAATGTGACGATGAGAAATCTGTCAACAGGCACCTTCTGATCAATGATCAGCCGGCGGATTCTCTCTACAAGAACGGTTGTCTTTCCGGAGCCTGCTGCTGCAGATACCAGTATGTTTTTTCCTTGTGTCTCTATTGCTTTTTTCTGCTCATTATTCCAATGAATTCCCATTTTCTTTCCTTTCCTCTTCAGTACTACTAGTTTATCATAAAGTTCCCTTCTCATCCATCTTTTCATTCCATTCCTGCCGTGTTATACTATATCCGTATGAAATTGAGAGGAGAAACTTCCATGAAATTAAAGAAAAAACCAGCCATGCTGATGATTCTGGATGGCTATGGAATAAATGAAAAGACTGAAGGAAATGCCATCCATTCAGCCAGAAAGCCCAATCTTGATGGAATCTTTGAAAAATACCCCAATACCACCCTTAAGGCCTGCGGACTCTCCGTCGGACTTCCGGAAGGTCAGATGGGAAATTCAGAGGTCGGACATTTGAATATCGGGGCAGGAAGAATCATATATCAGGAACTCACAAAGATCACAAAGGCCATTGAAGATGGTCCATTCTTTGAGAATGCAGAATTAAATCGTGCATGCGACCACGTGCTTAAGAACGGTTCAGCCCTTCACCTTCTCGGCCTTCTTTCAGACGGCGGCGTACACTCACATATCGATCACCTCAAGGCGCTTCTTGACCTTGCAAAGAAAAAAGGACTGGAAACTGTATATGTCCATGCATTTCTGGACGGAAGAGATGTGCCCCCTAGATGTGCATCCCAGTACATAAAGGAACTGGAGGACTACATGAAAGAGATCGGCCTTGGAAGAATCATCATGGTATCCGGAAGATACTATGCCATGGATAGAGATAAAAGATGGGAAAGACTTGTCAAGGCATATGATGCCATGACAGTCGCAGAAGGCATGCACGCTGACAGCGCACCTGCTGCAGTAGAAAATGCATATGAAAGAGATGAAAATGATGAATTCGTGCTTCCTACAGTAGTTGAGCCTGCTGTAACCGTCAATGACGGCGATGCAATGATCATGTTCAATTTCAGACCTGACAGAGCAAGAGAAATCACAAGAGCATTCTCTGATCCTGACTTTGATGGGTTTGAGAGGACAAAGAAGATCAATGATCTCTGCTATGTGTGCATGACTCAGTATGATGCAACAATTCCGAATGTAGCCGTTGCATTCCCGCCTCTTACATACAAAAACACCCTGGGAGAATATGTTTCATCCCTTGGAATGAAACAGCTTAGAATTGCTGAAACAGAAAAGTATGCCCACGTAACATTCTTCTTTAACGGAGGAGTAGAGGCTCCAAATGAAAATGAGGACAGAATTCTCATTGCAAGCCCTAAGGTTGCAACATATGACCTTCAGCCTCACATGAGTGCCTATGAAGTAACAGAAAAGCTCCTGGAAGAGCTTGATAAGGATATATATGACGTTGTTATAGTCAACTTTGCAAATGCTGACATGGTAGGCCATACAGGCGTATTTGATGCAGCAGTAGCAGCCATTGAGGCCCTTGACAGGTGTGTACCTCAGATTGTTGACAAGGTCCTTTCACTCGGCGGCCAGATCCTTCTTACTGCTGACCATGGAAACGCTGATGAGATGATTGATGAAGAAGGAAACATCGTAACAGCACATTCTCTGAATGATGTGCCGCTTGTTCACATCTCCGATGAACCAAGAGAACTTCAGGATGGCGGAAAGCTCTGCGACATAGCGCCAACACTTCTTACTCTCATGGAAGTACCTGTTCCTGAAGAAATGACAGGAGAAAGCCTTATATATTAATTGAACAGACAGAAATGCCCCGCTCATGCGGGGCATATGTTTTCCTATTTAAGAAACTTAAGAACTTTCCTGTCAAGAGCATCTACTCCAGCAAATCCTCCAAACATCATTCCTGCAAGCTTCGCATTACTTCTAACTTCTGAAGGCTTCTTAAAGAATGGATGGATGTTTACTGCAAGAATCAGGTCTCCATCTTCAAATGTTACAATCGGATATCCGTTTCCATTTTCAGCAAGGGCTTCCATAGCTTCGTCAAAGCTCTTCTCCATCAGACCAAGTCCTGTAACCTCTGCCTTTACTGCAACTTCAATACCTTCCTTTACACATGCGATGTTCATGATATCTTCTGATTCCACATCTCTGTTTGCCATAAGGAATGCAATGAGATCCATGAGTGCACTCATATCATAGTTGTATACTTTGCCTCTCTTAGGCATCAGATCTGACTGTAATGCACATTTCTTAATGAAACTTTCAATCTTCTCAAGCTGCTCTTTTGCACTTCCCTCAATCAGTTCTGATCCAAACAGATATCCTTCTGAATATGCATATGTTGAAGGAACTGCAAAATCTTCTGATACTTCTTTTTTATCTGCCGGAAGAAAGCCTGCTTCCTCCAGCTTCTTTAAGCCGTCTAAACAAGTCTCACACTTTACTGGCTTTACCGGTTCATCTTTCTTCTTACTGAATAAACCCATGACTATCCTCCTTTTAACACTTAAAACCTTTACTTGACATCTCATTGCAGATCATTCAAACTTCAATCTCTTCTTTTCCCTTACACATTCGTCAAGATACATGTTTATCAGAGTCTGATATGGAATACCTGTCTCACTTGCCATTGCCTTGAAATAGCCTACTGTGCTGATATTCATATTCATGGTAACCTGCTGCTTTGTCTTCTTTGCAGATGAAGTTTTATTAGAATTATCATCTTTCATATAATCACCTTCCTGTATAATGCCCACTCAATTGTTTTATACTTATATTATAATTATGGTATAAGTATATGTCAATACCATTTTCAGAAAATTCACTATTTTTTAACAAGAACCCATGACTATCCTCTTAATGCCTTCAATTCTTTTAATACGCTTTCTATTGTTTCCATTTTTTTCTGAGGAACATTAGCTTCTTCAGCAAAAGACTTCCATCTGCTAACAGAATCACTGACCTCATTCATGATTTTTAATGCCCGATCTCTTGATATGTCCATATTCTTCGCTGCAGATAAAAGATCTTCATTTGAGATATTCTCTCTCTTGCCATTGACACTCATCTGATGCATCCCAAGCCAGTAATTGCCCTTCTTGTATGAAAATGTAAGGTCATATGCAGGCGAAAGTGACCATTTGCCTTTTCTGTCCATCAGAAACGAAATGTTCTTTACATGGTCATCATTATTCGCAGCAATCACATTGAAAACCATCCTTCTGTAGAACTCCTGCATACTGCTGTTTTTAAGACCGATCCTCCTCATCACTCCTGCAGCTTCCTCATATCCATGTTCTCCCGGCCGGTTATAGTCAAAATGAGCCATTGCACCCAAAGTCTGCATATGGATCTTATCGCCTGTTTCTTCTTTTCTGTCGAATCTTTTTGTCATGAAATGATAGAGACCTTCATCTTCAAAAAGCCTGCATTCACTCATTTTAATTCCTGCATCCATGGCCATGAGATAGTATGCATACTCTATCCTTGTATATGCCGGCGGATCCTTAATATCTCTATCTCCGTTTCCACTTACACCATCAAACTTCATCAGCCAGTATTCGTAGCCGTCTCCTGCATCAATCTGCCCGGAACGTATATTGCCGGTTTCCTCATTCCACGCGATAATGGCTTTTGCGCGTGCTCCGCCTGCTGATGTCCCAAGCTGAAGAATCTGCTTCATTGAAACATCATCATTGCTAATATCCAGCTTTTCCCTTTCGTTTAAAACATCCGACGCCAATTTGACAAGTCTGGAAACTTCAACGTTTTCTTTTTCAGTGTAGTCAGGACCGGCTGCCGGTCTGAACTCCAGTGCACCAAGTCCTCTTTTGCCCGTATAACAGAGCCTTTCAATGGCAGTAAATGATTCAGGCGTTCTTCCCTGTGATGATAGCCAGCTATTAATCATTGCATTGCCGAATCTGTCCGGAAGAGAATCTGCCAGAAGACCTGGAAGTCCGTGAAACGTTTCATCTGAAAGTAACGGGAAAGAATACACTCTGCTGCTTAAAGGCATGGTGATTGGAGATACTTCCATTCCGCTGCTCAGGAATTCCTTCTCATATTCAAAACTGACGGCAGCTCCGTTCTCCGGAAGATATGCAGTTCCTATGTCAGTTCCCCAAAGTGATACCACAGCGTATGGCTTCATCGTTCGTCACCCCATTTCCATGTACTATCATCTTGTGATCTGACGGATGTTTTTCTTACTCTCTCACGCTCTTTTCCATAGGATCGGATTTCGCTAGGCCTCACGATTACTTCTGGCAGTATTGCGTCAATGTTTTCAAGCATGTCAAGAGCCCTTAATATCTTTAGAACATTTCCAAATTTCATGTCGTTCCCCTGCTCCGCAAGGGAAATTGTCTTTAAAGAGACTCCCGAAATATCTGCCAATTCTGCCTGGGTATATCCTGCATTAATGCGGCTTTTCTTGATTCTTTTCCCCATTTCTTTAAGCACTGCCTCATTGCTGCTATAGTTATCTATTTTCATCTTACATCCCTCATTAAATAGTCATTATTTACTTTTAATCTATCATATTTACATTTAATTAGCAACATATTTCTATTTATATATATGCAATATTAAAGACGCACTCTCGTGCGTCCCTAAAACTGCCTGTATTTTTCAATGATCTTCTCCGCAGCCTTGATTCCGTCCACTGCTGCAGATGTGATGCCGCCGGCATAGCCGGCTCCCTCTCCTGCCGGATATATGCCCTTGATGCTCTGCATGTCTTTTCCTCTCAGTATCCTGACAGGCGAAGAGCTTCTGGATTCCACCGCCTTCATGACAGTATCGTCTCTGTCAAAGCCTTTCAGTTTTCTTCCCAGATGGGGCATGGCCTCAAGATACACCTCCTTTACGAAATCAGGAAGACACCTTTCTACATCCGTTCCGCCTGCTTTGAACTCGCCCCATGTTGTTTCAACAGGTTCATAATCTCCTCTTGAAAGTTCAAATGCAAGTTTTTCATACTTTTCCTGGAAAGCCACTCCTGCAAGGACGTCTTTTGAATCAAAATCAGATACCTTGACATCCACAAGAAGTGCGCTGTTGGCTTTTCCGCTGTCTCTTCTTGAATTGCTCATTCCATTTGTGACAACACATCCCTCATGGGATGCAGACTTTACAATCTCTCCTCCCGGACACATGCAGAAGGTATATACTCCTCTATCCCCCTTTACATGATGCACCAGCTGATAGTCCGCCGGAGGAAGATATTCTGCAAATCTGCCATACTGGGCTTCATCTATCATCTTCTGGTCATGCTCGACTCTGACTCCAATGCTGAAAGGCTTTCTTTCCATCGGAAGATTCTTTTCTTTCAGCATTCTGAAGGTATCTCTTGCGCTGTGGCCCGGTGCAAGGATAAGAGTCTCCGCATCCATCCACTCACCGTTCACCTTGATTCTCTTTAGTCCAGTTCTATCAAAGGCAATGTCCTCAAGCCTGCTGGAAAACCGGACTTCACCGCCCAGAGATATGATCTTTTCCCGGATATTCTTAACAATGACCTTTAATATATCCGTTCCTATGTGAGGCTTTGCCTGATAGAGTATTTCTGCAGGCGCTCCTGCTTCCACGAATTCCTTGAGGACCGTCTCAATTCTCCTATCCCTGATGCCTGTAGTAAGCTTTCCATCGGAAAAGGTCCCCGCGCCCCCTTCTCCAAACTGCACGTTTGATTCGGGATCAAGAATCCCTTTTTCCCAAAGCGTCCTTACATCCACGTCTCTATCTTCTACCGCCTTGCCTCTCTCAAGGACAACAGGCCTATAGCCTTCCTCAGCAAGAATAAGCGCTGCAAACATGCCGCATGGCCCAAAGCCTGCAACAATCGGTCTTTCTTTCATGTCTTTTGTTCCATGAAGCAGAGTCTTTGTCTTTTTCTCATCCGGAATCTCTCTCACATTCTTCCAGGCACTTCCCTTACCAAAACACTCGCACGCAAACCCAAGGGAATATACCCAGCAAACATTCCCCTTATCTCTTGCATCTATGGACTCTTTTATTATCCAAAGCTCCGATATGTCTGCCTTAAGTTTCTTTGAAAGTCTAGTTTTTATCGTATCCCGTTTATCGCTCATATCCACATCACATGGAATTTTAAACTGATCTATTCTATACATTCTGCCATTGCCTTTCCGGCACGGATTCCTGTAATCCATGCATGATTCAGATTATATCCACCGCATGGTCCGTCATAATCCAGAGCTTCTCCTGTAACAAACAGGTTCGGGATTATGAGAGACTCCATGGTCTGATCATTCATTTCACCACGCGAAATGCCTCCTGCCGTTACCTGGGCGTCCCTCCAGCCCCTGCTTCCGGTAACGGTAAAGATGCATTCCTTCAGTTTATCCCGGCCATTGAGATATTCTGCCAGTCCGTCTCTGACAAAAGATTTCAGAATTTCCCGGTCTGTTTCCCCTTTTTCTTCTCTTTTGGAGAAAATTTCCCCAATCTGTTTCTCATCCATGTCCGGTGCAAGGTCCAGTTCTACCTGAAACCTTCTATATGCTTCATCCATGGGAACATTCCGATCCAGCAGCAGATGTCTGGAAAGATTCATGACACAGATTCCGGAAAGGCCATCTTTTGTAAACTGAACTTCCCCTGTTTCCGGTTGGCAGACCGGCTTTCCATTCTTCAGCAGGGTTACCACAGCCTCCGCACGGATTCCTTTCAGTTTTTCTGCTACACCTTCACATTCCAGTGCCGTTAGAGAAGGACGAAGGGTTGTCACCGTATGTCCCAGTTTTCTTAAGAATCTGTAGCTGTCTCCGCTTGTTCCAAACTGAGGACCTGCTTTTCCGCCCATGGCAATCAGCAGCTTCTGAAAATGAAAAATCCCTTTTTTCGTTCTTACGAGAAATCCTTCTTCTTCTCTTCCGACTTCTTCTATCTCACAGTCTGTAAACAGATCGATGTCAGATTCGGATATGGCCTGTTCAAAATGATCGCTTACCGTCCGGGAATATCTGGTTCTCGGATAGATTCTTCCTTCTTCTTCTATCACCGTATAGATTCCGTACTCTTCCAGAAAAGAAAGAACCTCCTGCGATGTATCACAGCCGGTATTGGAAATATTGCATCTTCCGTTTCCGGATGCAATCACTTTTTTCATGATATATTCATTTTTCTCCAGGAGCGCAATGGAAACATTTCTCCCATCCGCTTTCAGCAGTTTTTCCGCTGTAAGAGCCGCTGCACAGCCGGATGCTCCGGCTCCTGCGATTCCAATCTCGTATGAATAATTCTTCATTCCTACCTCAAAACGAAAGCCGCATGATGCGGCTTTGATTACTCCTCTTCAAATTTCACATGCGGCATGTTCAGTCCAAGTTCAATGGTATTGACAGCCTGTATGATCAGAAATACTCCCAGCAGTTCTCCTGCAGGAAGATCCAGAAGAATGCTGTTCAGGAATCCATAAACTCCTGCAACAATGCAGACTGCACCAGTCACAGCCGTCCATATGAAATTCTTCTTCTTTTCTTTTCTATCGATGTTCATTGCAACAGCCATTCTCTGTATTCCGGAAAACAGCATCCACATGCCGAATACATATGGAACAGATACTTCTGCAGAGATCAGCCCGCAGATGACAAAGATTCCAAGCAGAAGAGTAATGGAACTGTCTGCCAGCATCCATACGTTATTATCATTTCTGCTTCCGCCTCTTGCCACCATGTATATGATACTTTCAATTGCGCCATCTGCAATCATGACCAGCCCTACCGGAAACGAAAGCGCCAGAAACGATATCCCGCTGCTGGCAAATGTCCAAGCTCCAGCGATAACAAGCAGTATGCCCATGATTATTGTAAGTATTCTCATATGTCCTGACCCTCCCATGGCCGTATGGCTTATTTCATCAATAATTCATTATACTACATTCTTCACATTTCTGACAATAAAAAATGTGATATAATAGAACAATGGATAGAATCATATTGCATTGTGACATGAACGGATTTTTTGCATCCGTAGAGCTTCTGGAGCGGCCGGACCTTAAGAATGTCCCCATGGCTGTCTGCGGGAGCCCTGATAACAGACACGGCATTATTCTGGCTAAGAACGAAATTGCAAAGGGATTTGGTGTTGTAACTGCCGAAACTTTATGGCAGGCACGAAAAAAGTGCCCTGATCTGCAGATTGTTCCTCCCCATCACGATAAGTATAAGGAGTTCAGCCTGGAAATCAACCGCATCTACCAGAGATATACCGATCTTGTGGAACCGTTTTCCATTGACGAGAGCTGGCTGGATGTAACTGCCAGCACCTCTCTGTTCGGCGATGGAAAAAAGATTGCCGATGAAATCCGCGCGTCTGTAAAAAAGGAACTGAATCTGACCCTTTCAGCCGGTGTTTCCTACAACAAGATTTTTGCAAAGATGGGTTCAGAATACAAAAAACCGGATGCCACAACGGTAATAAGCAGAGACAACTATCAATCTCTTCTGTGGCCTCTGCCTGCAGGCGACATGTTTTTCTGCGGGAAAAAAACCGCCGAAAAACTGGCACAGCACGGAATAAAGACCATCGGGGACATTGCCCGTGCAGATGAGCCGTTCCTGCGGGCGCTTCTCGGGAAGCATGGATCAGACCTTTATCGCTATACCAATGGCCTTGACGATTCTCCGGTTGCCCATATGGATGACAAAAGGCCTGTGAAATCCGTAGGAAACGGAATCACATTCCGCAGAAATCTGGAAAGCAGAGTGGATATAGAGGCTGCAGCCATGCACCTATCGGATACCGTAGCTGTCAGACTGAGGCACCACGAACTGAAAGCAGCGGGAATCAAGGTGGATGTGAAAGATGAAAATCTGAAGACCATCTCGCGCCAGATGCAGCTGCCGAGTCCCACCAATCTTGCGCAGCAGATCTATCAGGCTTCCATGAAACTGATCTGTGATTTCTGGCCGGAGGGAAAACCCATCCGTATGCTTACCATCACGGGCATCAACCTTTCCGGGCAGGCACAGCTTCCTGAAATGCAGCTTTCCATTTTTGACCAGCCGGTCCAGGAACAGAACAAATCGGAGGACATTGAAAGAGCCATGGATTCCATCCGTGCGAGATTTGGAAAAGATGCCATACAATTTGGCAAACCGAACAGAAGAGACCTGGGTTTACATGTGCCAGATGATAAGGAGGAAAAGAAATGAGCAAAAAAATGACAGTCATGCTGGGAAGCCCAAGAAAGCAGAGTGTATCTAGCGATGCAGCAGAACAGATCATGACAGCTGCCAACCGGGCAGGATTTGATATTGTAGAATATAACGTAAATAATATGGAAGTTGCAGGATGCCAGGGATGCGGAATGTGCAGAGAAAAAGGCACCGACTGCATCATCGAGGACGACTTCTCTGAATATCTCAAAGATCTCAGCGCAAGCGACGTACTGATTGTAACAGCGCCAAATTACTATTCACATATTGCAGGTCCCATGGTCACATTCATGAACAGACACTACTGCCTGTTCGATAAAGACAGAAAACCAAGGCTTCAGAAAAAGATCAAAGTGTTTGGCATTTTTTCGCAGGGAGCTTCCGCACCAAGAGAAGAATATGAACAGGCTTATGACTGGTATATGAGCATCTTTGAAAAACTGGGAATGGAAAACCTTGGACACATCACCATCGGCGGCAACACCGATCAGGATGCCGTCCATAAAGAACTGTCGAAACTCGGTGAAACGCTCTAGAAAAGAACACCCGGATTTTAAACAAAATCCGGGTGTCTTGTATTATCTCTTAATAAAACTGTTCTCCAAGTTCAGGTTTAAGACTTCTTCCCATCAGGTTCATGACAGCCTGCCTGCCGTCAATCTCTCCCTGAACCAGCTTGTATATTTCATTTGTAATCGGCATTTCAACATCCAGCTTCTTTGCAAGTTCATATGCCGCCTCAGCTGTAAACATTCCTTCAACAACCATTCCAACTTCTTTCACCGCATCTTCCGGTTTCATGCCTTCACCAATCATGATGCCGCATCTTCTGTTTCTGGAATGCATGGATGTGCAGGTTACGATCAGATCGCCGATTCCCGTAAGCCCCTGGAATGTATTGATGTCCGCTCCCATCTTTGCACCAAGTCTCTTCATTTCAGCAATGCCTCTGGTCATCATTGCCGCTTTGGCATTGTCTCCAAATCCCATGCCGTCAGAGATTCCTGCGCCAAGAGCGATAATATTCTTTAAAGCGCCTCCAAGTTCAACGCCAATCACATCTTCTCCCGTATATACTCTAAGGAAATCCGTTGCAAAGATGTTCTGGATTTCAATTGCCTTGTCATGCTCTCTGGATGCAGCTACCACGGTTGTCGGAAGACCAATGCCGACTTCTTCTGCATGGGACGGTCCCTGGAATACCACATAATTCTTTGTGATGCCCAGTTCTTCTGCAATCTGGGACATGGTCATCAGCGTTTTCTGCTCAATTCCCTTGGCCACATTCACAATAATCATATCTTCTGTAAGATATGGCATTGCACCCTTTAATGCACTTCTGAAATGCTGTGCCGGTGCAGAAAACAGAACAACATCCGCATCCTTCATTGCTTCCTCTGTTGAATCAACAGGCACCAGAGTATCCGCAAATTTCACACCAGGAAGATATTTCAGATTTTCTCGGTTTTCTTTCATGCTTTCCAGATGCGCTTGGTCTACATCAGTGATTCTTACTTCATGGCCTTTATTTGATAAGGTTACTGCAAGCGCTGTCCCCCAGCTTCCTGCTCCAATTACTGCGATCTTCTTCATTCTTGTTTCTCCTCTTTTCTGAACTTGAGTTTTGATTCCTCTCCCCGCACCAGTCTGCCAATGTTCGCTCTATGCTTGACAATGATGATTGCTGCCATCAGAATGCCAAACCAGAAAAACTGCGGTTCTAAAAGCAGCGCACATGCAGGTGCCATCAGTGCTGCGAGGCAGGAGCCCAATGACACATATTTTGTAACCGCAACAACCACAATAAATATTCCAAGCAGCGACATGGCCAGAAACGGATTAATGGCAACAATCACGCCAATGCCAGTTGCTACGCCTTTTCCGCCTTTAAACCGGAACTGAAACGGCCAGATGTGCCCAATGAAAGCCATCACGCCGCAGGCATATGCAAAGAGCGGCGACACCGTTGCGCCAAGCAGAACAGGAATCACTCCCTTCAGCACATCCGCAGCAAGTGTAATGACCGCTGCCTTTTTCCCCAGAACTCTTAAGACATTTGTCGTTCCGGGATTCCCTGAACCTTCTTCACGGATATTCACTCCATGCATCTTCGCCAGTATTGTTGCCGTCGAGATGCATCCAAGGAAATATGAAAGAACCATGAAGAATATGCCGAATCCTAATTTCATTATTCTTCCTTCTCTCCCTTTTCTCTAAAAACAAATTTAATGGAAGTTCCTTCAAACCCGAATCCTTCTCTGATCTTATTCTCCAGATATCTTGCATATGAGAAATGCATCAGAGGTCTTGAATTAATCTTGAAGGAAAACAGCGGCGGTTTGATACCTACCTGAGTAGCATAATAGATCTTCAGCCTCTTGCCTTTGTCTGAAGGTGGCTGTTTCATCATGGTTGCATCCTGAATCAGGGCATTGAGCTGTCCTGTCGGAACTCTCATGGATCTGTTTTCCGATACATATTTTGCCATGTTGATGACATTATCGATTCTCTGGTGATCCTTTACCGAAATGAATACACTCGGGGCATAGCTCATGAATGGAAACTCCACCTGTATTCTCTTCTTGAAATCTCTCATTGTATTGGTTTCTTTTTCCACCAGATCCCATTTATTGACGACGACGATGATGCCTTTACCTGCCTCATGGGCAATGCCTGCAATCTTTTTATCCTGCTCGGAAATGCCTTCATTCGCATCAATCATCAGGATGGCCACATCACAGCGTTCAATGGCTGCAATTGCCCGGATTACACTGAATCTCTCGATATCTTCGTTCACTTTGCTCTTTCTACGGATTCCTGCCGTATCAATGAGCATGTATTTCTGTCCATCCTTTTCAAATGGGGTATCGATGGAATCACGGGTTGTCCCTGCAATCGGCGATACAATCACTCTGTTTTCCCCGACCAGCTCGTTGATCAGGCTGGATTTTCCCACATTTGGCTTTCCAATGACGGCAATCTGAACATAGTCGTCATATCGATCATAATGGTCCTTCGGAAATGCTTCAACAACCATGTCAAGAAGGTCGCCGAAATTCAGCATGTTGGCTGCCGAAATTGCAATCGGCTCTCCCAGGCCCAGTTCATAAAAGTCATAGAATGTATCCGGCATTTCATACTTATCCACCTTGTTTACAACAAGAATGACATTCTGGCCTCTTCTTCTAAGCATGCCGGCAACTTCCCGGTCTGCAGAAGTCAGGCCTTCCTTTCCATCTACCAGAAAAAGAATGACATCTGCCATGTCCATGGCAACATTTGCCTGCTCTCTCATCTGAGACAGAATGATATCCTCACTGTCAGGTTCAATGCCGCCGGTATCGATCAGTGCAAATTCTATGCCCCTCCACTCTGTTTCCGCATAGATTCTGTCTCTGGTTACTCCCGGTGTATCTTCCACGATGGCTACTCGTTTTCCAATGACTTTATTAAAAAATGTTGACTTGCCGACATTAGGTCTTCCTACTACGGCAACTACAGGTTTACTCATCTATGATTCCTCCCGCAAATTCTACAGGATCAAATGGCTTTAAATCATCCATGCCTTCTCCTACACCAATAAATTTAATCGGCATGTCAAACTCATCTGCAATGGTAATGGCAATGCCTCCCTTTGCAGTACCATCCAGTTTCGTTAATACGATTCCTGTAATATCTGTTACTTCTCCAAATTCCTTTGCCTGTGAGACTGCATTCTTTCCTGTTGTTGCATCCAGGACGAGAAGGGTCTCTCTGGCTGCTTCCGGCCACTCTCTCGAAATGACCTTATTCATTTTTTCCAGCTCATTCATCAGATTCTTCTTCGACTGAAGTCTTCCTGCCGTATCGCAGATCAGCACATCTGCTTTTCTCGATTTTGCTGCCTGGATTGCATCAAAAATGACAGCAGAAGGGTCGGCACCCTCGCCATGTTTTACAATATCCGCCCCGACTCTGCCGGCCCAGATATCCAGCTGCTCAGCAGCCGCAGCTCTAAAAGTATCTGCTGCAGCCAGAAGAACTTTTTTATTCTGCCGGATCAGCATATTGGCAATCTTTCCAATGGAAGTTGTTTTTCCTCCGCCATTTACTCCGATGACCAGAATGACTAGCGGCGTTTCCTCACAGAGTTTTAACCGCTCTTCCTTGTCCATGGTATCGATAATAATCTGCTTCAGCTTTGTCTTGACAACCGAAGGCTTGGTAATATTTCCGCCCTCAACAAACCGTTTCAGTTTTCCGACTGTATTCATGGTTGTTTCCATGCCAATATCTGAAGTGATCATGATCTCTTCAAGTTCATCAAAAAAATCATCATCTATTCCATTTGACTGAAATGCATCGGAAATGCGATCCGAAAGCATCCCAAAGAATGATTTCTTTACATCCATTATTTACTCCAGTCCGGGAAGCGAATCCCCTAATCTCAGTGACAATACCTTTGAAATGCCTCTTTCCGGCATTGTAACACCATATAGAACATCTGCATATTCCATGGTTGTCTTCTGATGTGTAATCAGCGCAAACTGTATATCGTCGAAATTCGACAGATATTTTGCAAAACGGACCATGTTATCATCATCCAGTGCTGCTTCAACTTCATCCAGGATGCAGAACGGTGTCGGCTTTGCCTTCAATACCGCAAACATGAGAGCAATGGCCGTCATGGTCTTTTCTCCGCCGCTGAGAAGATTGATATTCTGCAGTTTCTTTTCCGGAGGCTGCGCAACAATCTCGATCTCGGCTTCCAGAGGATTATTCTCATCTGAAAGCACAAGTTCTGCATGTCCGCCGCCAAACAGCTCCTTGAATACTTCTTCGAAGTTTTCAGCAACCTGATTGAAGCTCTCTCTGAATCTCTGGCGAATGGTGCGGTCCATCTGGGCGATAATGTCACTGAGGACCTCCATGGCATCCAGGATATCTTTCCGCTGGGATGTGAGGAACTCATACCGCTCGCTTACCTGTGCATATTCTTCAATGGCACCGATATTTACATCTCCCAGTTCGCTCATTCTTCCTTTGATTTCACGATTTTCCTTCACTGCACGGGACAGTACGAAATCCTCCTTCTTGAATTCCATGGCCTGGATATATGATATTTCAAAGTTCTCCCAGAGCTTATCTTTCATATTATCCATTTGCGTCTCGTATCTGGTGATTTGAATATCTGCACTGATTTTTCTGTCTGAAAGAGCGGAAAGTTTTTCTGCAAAATCTTCATTTTTCTTTTCCAGATTTTCAATTACCGTGCGGATTTCCTTCTTCTCATCGTTGATGAGTCCGAGTTTTTCTTCCAGATCATCTTTTACTCTGGATTTTTCATCCGCGCCCGCAGCCTTCTTCTGAAGAGATAAGATCTCCATTCTCTCTTCTGCGATTTCCTGTAGCCGGTCTTCTTTCTGATTGATATCTGCAGCCAGTTCTCCCAGCTGTCCTTCAATGCGGTCTGCAATCTCTCTGATTCCTTCCATTGCAGTTTCCGCTGCTGTTGCATCAATTCTTGCTTTTGTTATCTTTTCACTTGCCTTTTCTGCAAGTTCTTTTTTGCTTTCATATTCGTGGAAGAGTCTTTCCGCTTCCACCCGTGCCTCTCTGGAATGCTTTTCCGCTTCCAGTGCTTCAAAAATGAGACGGTTGATCAGTTCATCGGAGCTATCCAGCTGATTTGAAATGTCTTCCAGTTCTCTATCCCACTTCTCAGTTTTTTCCTCCAATGACTTCAGCATGGTTTCCGCATTGGAAACATCATTGATTCTGTCATTGAATGCAATCTGTGCACTGGAGTACTGTCCATCCAGTCTGCCAAGTGTTTCTTCCAGAGTCTGCAGGGTTTTCTTTTCCCTGGAAAGAGTCTCCTTCCTCTCTTCCATCTGCTTTTCTGCGTCTGTAACACCATCTGAAAGAGTCTGGATTTCCGCTTTTCTTTCCAGGAGATTTCCGGTCTTTGCCTTGCTTTTTCCACCGGTAATGGTTCCTGTCCCTGCAATGATTTCTCCCTCAAGGGTTACAAAACGAAGGGCTTTATCCCCCTTCTTGGAAAGAGCAACCGCATGGTCCATCTGGTCTGCCATGACAGTTCTTCCCAGCAGATATTCATATGCAGGTCTGTATTTTTCATCAAAAGATACAATGTCCGATGCCATTCCAAGAAAGCCTTCTGCACTGGACTCAAATGGTATTGTGCGATGCCTGATGGAGGTCAGCGGAATAAAGGTCAGTCTTCCTGCATTTGCTTCCTTTAATGCACGGACAGCCTTCTTTGCGCATTCATCATCTTCACAGATGATATTGGATACGCTTCCGCCCAGTGCGGTTTCAACCGCTGTCTCATATCCGGACGGTACTTTCATCAGTTCGGCAGCAGTGCCATAAATCCCCGGCATCTGCTTTTTCATGATGAATTTTACTGCCTGATTATATCCTTCATAGCCCGCTTCCAGTTCTTCCAGCGTCTTTCTTCTGGCTTCCATCTGGGTCTTGGAAAGTTTGAGCTGTTCCAGCTCTTTTTCCACTTCTCTTTTTCTTTCAGAAGCAGACTGGTATTCCTCTTTTGCTTCTTCCGCTTCTCTTCTGATCTCTTCCAGATGAACTGCCGCTTCTTCTTTCTTTTGGATGGCCTGCTGAAGCACTTCACCAAAAGAGTTTTCACCGCTCTCGTCTCTTTCTTTGCTGATCTGGTTTCTTCTGTTCAGAAAAGCATTTTTCAGGCTTTCATAGCTTGCGGCCTCTGCTCTTTTTTCCTTTGCCTGTGCAGAATATTCAAATATGGCTGCCTTTGCCTCATCCGATTTTGTCAGTGCTTCATTGGCTGCATTGGATTTCTGTACATAATCGTCGGTTTTCTGCTGCAGCACAGCATTGGATATCTCCAGTTTTTCCCTGGCTTCAAGAAGCTTCGTCCTGATTTCCTCTTCATTGGCTTTTTCTGTATCAAGTCTGGAAAGCAGTTCCTTCTTTTCACCGTTCAATCGGGTTTCTTCTGCTTCCATGGATTCCAGTTTCTGTGAATCCATCTGCTCTTTATTGACCAGTTCATTGATTTCTTCCATGAGCGTAAAAATGGACTTTCTTGTTTCTTCCTCAATCTCTTCGAGTACGCCCAGACGCTGTTTCTTTTCTTTGAGTTTTTCTGCGGACATCTCTCTGGACCCGCGGATTACCTCCTGGGAAGCCATGATCTGCCGGAGCTCCTCATTGAGTTCATCCAGTTTCTTATCGATGCCTTCAACATTCTTGAGGGTGATGTTGATTTCCAGCTCCTTAAAACGCTGCCGGAGTTCAACATACTCGGATGCCTTTTCACTGTCTTCTCTCAGACCGTCGATTCTTCCTTCAATTTCTCCGATGATATCATTGACGCGGTCCAGATTCCCGGAAGCATTCTTCAGTTTTCGCTCCGCCTCCTGCTTCTTGCTCCGGTACATGACAATACCGGCAGCCTCTTCAAAGATCTGCCGTCTTCCTTCTGTCTTATTCTCAATGATATCCGAAATCTTTCCCTGTCCGATCAGAGAATATCCATCCACACCGATCCCGGTATCCATGATCAGTTCCCGGATGTCTCTTAATCTGCACTGGTTCCCGTTAATGCTGTATTCACTTTCACCGGAACGGTACATTCTTCTGGTGATTGCCACTTCGTTATATTCAATCGGAAGGATTCCTTCCTCATTGTTGATGGTCAGCGTCACCTCCGCCATTCCCCTGGACTTTCTGGTTGCGGTTCCGTTAAAGATCACGTCCTCCATCTTTCCGCCTCT
>JAZRWY010000014.1:0-35920 GCA_045599945.1 Anaerovoracaceae bacterium
GCTGATAGAATTGATCTTGATTATGATGTCGTTCTGGCACCGGTTCTTCAAAGCATAGATGTATTTAATAACTATCTTCCAGTATCCATCTTTTATCAGAATGTGCAGAAAGAAGGTGTTCTGATTGCTTGAGATAACAGATCAGCAGAAAGAGTATTCTGCATACAGATTAGAAAGAGCAAGGGAAGATCTTGAAAGTGCAGAAGCCATGTTTGACGAGGGTCACTATCGTGCTGCAAATAACAGAGCGTATTATGCAATATTTCATTCTATGCGTGCAGCATTGGCGTTATACAGTGTTGACTCATCAAAGCACAGTGGAATCATATCAGAATTCCGTAGACTGATCATAAAGGAGAATCTTGTTCCAGTGGAGCTTTCTCAGATGATTGGATCAGCATTCACAATTAGGAATGCATCTGATTATGACGATATGTTTATTGCAAGTAAATCTGAAACGCAGGAGCAGATATTAAATGCGAAGTTTGTATACGACAGTATTCAAAAGTTTATTACCGATATTGTGAACAAGTAAAAGATTATGATATGCAGCCTGATTTCAGGCTGTTTTATTATGACCACCATAGACTCATACAGGCAACGTACATAATCAAAAAACTGGAGCAGAATTGGAGCAGATTAAGTTTGTGAGTGCTGGAAGTGGCTTGATTGCTGGGGAATAATGAAGAACGAATATGTTCACCCGCACCATTGAGACGGGCTTTTGATAAAATTCCGTCTTTTTTATTTACAAGGGGTACAGCGGATGGGTAACGAAGATCCTCGTCGAAAAATAATGATACACCCGCGTAGCCACAGGCATCGCAATGGGCGCGACCGGAAAGAACTTTGGGGAGCAAGAGACACCACACTGCTCGTGAGACAGGCCGACTGTCGCCTGATCGGATAATGCTTATTTAAAAAATTCACAAGACTTCCATTTAACTATCGTTTTATGTATATGGTGTCGGGGCAGAATAGTCCTAACAAATAGAGCAGGAGGACTGTATGAAGAAGAGAATAGTAATGCTAATGTGTCTGTGCATGACGGTGTTCGTTCTGACGGCTTGCAGTAATGGAAGCCCTAAAGAGACGATCACAAACTCGACCGGCGGTGAGCATGCGATCGATGTGGATGGTGAGACTGCTTCGTATGAGAATGTTATCGTTGAGAAAAACGGTGACAGTGATGGCGATGAATCGGATTTTACAGGGACTAATGCTGCGGTTTACGCGCAGAATGGTGGTACACTGACGATGACAAAATCGGAGATCAACACTTCTGGGAAGCATGCCAATGCGATTTTCGCATACGGCGAGAAGTCTTCAATCGAGATTTCTGATTCAACGATCAACACGACAGAGAACAATTCCGGCGGTATCATGGTGACCGGTGGAGGCTCCATCAAAGCGGCAGACCTGACGATCAAAACGCAGGGCGGATCAAGTGCTGCGATCAGATCTGACAGAGGTGGCGGTACAATTACCGTTGATGGAGGGGAGTACTCAAGCTACGGCAGCGGTTCTCCTGCGATATATTCGACCGCGGATATTACCGTAAACAATGCGACTTTGTACTCGGATATTTCTGAAGCAGTTGTCATCGAGGGAAAAAATTCCGTCGAGCTTAATAATGTAACAGCAACAGGAAAGAACTCAAAACAAAACTCTGATAATACGGATAAAAAGAAAGCCGTGATGATATATCAGTCAATGTCCGGCGACGCGTCCGAGGGCAAGGGCGAGTTCGTTATGAACGGAGGAACACTCGAGTCCCTGGAAGGTGGCATGTTCTATGTTACCAATACTATAGCCGACATAAAGCTGAACGATGTTGAGCTGAAGTATGCAACGGATGATTTGTTGAGTGTTGAAAAAGCCGGATGGGGAAGTGAAGGAAGTAATGGAGGACAGGTGAACTTCACTGCAACTAAGCAGAAACTTGAAGGTGTGATCACTGTAGATGAGATATCAAGAGCAAATATTGTTCTAGAGGATGAGTCAGATTTTTCAGGACAGATCAACTCGGAAGGCAAAACTTTTGTTAAGATCGATGAAGGATCAACGTGGATACTGACAGGTGATTCCGAAATTAGTTCGCTGAATTGTCCGGCTGATGCGATCAAACTCAATGGATTTACTCTGAAAGTAAATGGAAAAAAATATAAGGAAGGTACTGCAAGCAAAGGTGAAGAAATAGAGTTCGAAGCATCGAAAGTCGATGCCGGCAATGGACAGCCAGAGCCACCGGGAGACGGAATGGGAGAAGCACCTAAAGATGGTAATGGTCAGCCACCTGAACCACCGAAAAGCGAAAAACCGGAACAACAATAAGGGAAATTATATTTGCCGATACAACTTATTAAAACGCAGAATAAGTTGTTTAATGTGCATGTTGCAATTTTGCGACATGTTATAATCAACCCGATAAGGAGGATTTTGCGTTGAATAATCCACCGAAAATGGTGTATCGATCAACCGAAATAGATGAAGTAGATTATCAAAGCGAACAGAAGGTATAAAGCCTTCTGTCTTTATATATAAATGTACTGTTTTAAAGATCATCAAAATGAGAATGATTGTATCCGAAGCATTTAGTGCCTTTTGTACACGTGGTCTTTTAATCGTGTCAATCATCACCCTGATAACAAACAGGGAATAATAGTTTTACATAGTAAAAAAACCGTCCTTTAAGTACCGATAGGGCGGGTATTTAATCTCAACTTATGGGGAGTAACCGTTCAATGGTTTCTCTTTGTATATGCAAATATAACCTAGGCTGTAGCAAAAAGCAAGGCAATCATTTACATCGACGGTGTCATTAAAGTTGACATAGCCGTACGGCTACAATATTATTAAAACAGAACGATGTGTCCGTACGGCTATATTTATACAACCTTAACTAAAATTTGTCGTATGGCTAAAATGGAGGGTAATATGAGTAAAATAAATATAACCATGAAAGAAGCGGAACTTCTTTTAGAATGCATGCGGAATAAGTTTAAGAAGAGTGTCTATGGAATCAAGGCACAGAACGGTAAGGCTGGTATTTTCGATAGTAAATTTGGAGGCTATCCATATTGGAACAGTGCGCTTGATTATCCTGAGAACTTTTTAGGTGAGAAACTGCTGCTTCTTGCACAGATCAATTTTGATAAAAAAGAGTTTCAAGATGACATGTTGCCATCGAAAGGAATGCTGCAGTTCTATATAGCAGATGATGATCTGTCAGGTCTTGAGTTTGATGATCAGACAATTCAGAACGGATTCCGTATCATATACCACGAGAATATTGATTATGGTATTACCGAAGAAGATATTAAGAATATGGGAGTACCGGCAGGCACGGACGGAGAACATGAATACTTTCCAATACTTTCAGAATCAGGAATATCCTTCAAAAAAGGAGAGGAAGGCATATGTAGTGAGATAGAGGGCTTTAAAGAGGCATTTAATGAGGCATACGTGGAATGCACCGGTAAAGAGCTTCCGCAAGGAACTGATTTCTGGGATTTGGAAAAGAATGAAGCTTCGGAGTATCTGTATGAAAAACTGTCCGGCTTCGGGCACAAGCTTCTTGGATACCCTGCATTTACCCAGTCTGACCCAAGGGATGACACTGAAGAATATGATACACTTCTTCTTCAGATTGATTCAGAGAATAATATCAGCATATGGGGAGACTGGGGAATCTGCAACTTCTTTATCAATGGCGAGAAATTAAAGAATCTTGATTTTTCAGATGTAATGTATAACTGGGATTGCTATTAAATAACTGATGAAGCCTGAAATATGTATGTATTTACAAATATGACGATGGGATAAAGATTTGCATGAAGGCAGGAAAATAGTTAGCTTTCATTATTACGTTCCCGTCTAAAGGCAGATGAATGTGAAATGCATCCATCTACCTCTGTTTATCCGCGATTTTTTTTTCAGTTCAAGCTGTTTCAGTTTGAAAAGGAGATATTAGACATGAATATAGAAACGGCAGACTATGGTGCAATAATAACATTTGGAAGTCTGGACGATGTGCTGAATAAACTGCAGTTATGTGGACAGTCTATAGAAGACATAGTTGATATAAAGAATAATAGCGGGGTAAGTCTCCTTGAAAAAAGCTTAATTGCAGGCAAGTTTGATATAAGCAAGTTCTTTCTCGAAAATGGAGCAAAAGTCAACATTGTTTCCAAGGATGGATATAATGAATTGCACTATCTTGCAGCGAATATTAATCTCGAAGGTGCTACAAATATAGGCAGAATGTTGTTAAATAGAAATGTATCTTTAATGCAAAGAGATGAAAAATATGGCAATTCAGCTTATTTTTCGCTTTGCATTGAGGGCTTTAAGTGTCGCACCGATGATGTAATGGAGTTTTTAGAAGAGTGCTATAACTATGTGACGGATATTGATGAAAAGAATAACAGCGGATATAGTATTCGAGACCTACTTAGCGAGAGAGGCACAGAAGAATTGAAGAAAAGGATGAAATAATATGGCAGTTGGGTTTAATGTGGGAGTTTTTTGGTATCAAATAGGCAGCGGTGATTTCTTGCACTGTTTCTTTTCAACAGTGGCAGTTAATCTGGAAAATAGTCATTGGGGAAGTAGATTTCCTATGATAATGAACAGATTGTACCAAGGAAGTCTTGAAAACAAAAATGTTAGCATTGCATTAACAGAATTGAATACAATTAAAGAAGAGTTAAAAACAATACCAACGAACAAGGTGATTTGGGACATCGACGATTTAAAAAAAATGCCACCATGGGATGAGAATATTAGTAAAGGAATAACTGATTTGTCAAATTATTTTGTGACCAGTGAAGGTGAAGACCTTTTGACAATATTCAAACATGCATTAGAAAAAAGTCAAGAACTAGGGCTTCCGATAGAAATAGAGTCCTTATAGAGCTCTGGTCAATCACAATTGTAACGGTCTATGCAGTGCTAATGAAGTATAATGATATCATTCAAGAAATAAAGGTGAATACGATGAATTTATATTTAGGGGAATCACTGGTGATATAGAATATAATAGTTGAGTTCAGCGATGAGTTGATTGAATACATATACAATATCAGAAATCAAAGTTCAATAGACATGAGCAAGCTCTATATTGACCCATACAGTAATAATGGTCATACGTATTTACAAATATGACGAAAGGGATAAAGATTCGCAGGAAGGCAAGATAATTATTAGCTTTCATTCTTACGCTCTCGTTTAAAGGCAGATGAATGCGAAATGCATCCATCTGCCTCTGTTTATCTGCGATTTCTTTTTTTCAGTTCAAGCTGTTTCAGTTTGAGATTGGTCTTGTAGAAGTCCTTTGTTGTACATCCCGCGCGGCCTCCTCCGGCACATGCACACGCACATGCACATGCACAGGATACGCAGGCGCATGCACAGGAACTTCCGCCGCCGTGATGACTGCCGCCGTGATGGCTGCCGCTGTGATGACTGCCGCCGAATCCGGAAGAACGCGGAGGCGTCGTGACATGAACCCTGACATATGTATTCGGCGAATCGGAATATTGGAAGGTTCCATTGGTTTTGTATTTGAGTGCTTCCCGGTCTTCTTTTGCGATTTCTTCCTCTTTGAGAATCTCCTCTTCTTGAATCATGCTTCTTCCGCAGTAAGCACAGGTGTCCTTTCCTTCTTCTCTAGGTGCGCCGCATCCAGGACAGAAACTGTAATATACAATCTTTGTTCTTGTAATCTTCACCTTTGGCTCAGATGCAGAAAAACCGGACACACGGCTGTATATGGAGCGGCAGATTCCTCCTACCCAGGAGAGTACGCCGATAATGACCGCGATACCTGCCAGGATTGCGCCAAAGTCAGAATCGCCGTAGGAATCATAGGCATATTCTTCTGCCTCTTCGAATTCTTTTGATGCATCAAATCCGAATGCATCATTGGAATAAGAGACCTTAATGTCCACCGTTTCTCCCGCAGGAAGGTCGGTTGTCCAGGTGCAGTATCCATCCCTGATCAGGCATTCACAAGGACCGTCCCATGCAAGAGCCTGATTGCCATTCCATCGGATGACCAGCCTTTTGACATCAATGGAATCAAACCAGCCGGGTGTGAAATAGTAGAGGGTTTCTCCATCTTTCAGTTCATTCATGCTGTACATGTTATCCTGCCGGATGGTGAAGTCAAAAGAGACAGTCTCGTTCTTGTAATATTTCCTGTCAAAATTTATGATGGCATAATTGCCGTCAATGTCCATGTCTGAGATATTATCAGATATGGCAGAATAATCCTCTACATGGGAGTTGGGAAGTCCGATGGAAACCCATGAAAGAGGGCCTTCTTCCGCATCGTCAAGTACCGTCCATTCGATATGGTATCTGAGATTGACTGTGGCATCATCATTGACATCTGCCGTGATCTCATAATTCTGGATTTCATCGATTGCATCCTGTGCCGATGCAAGGCACGGGAATGCAGCAGCAACCAGAAACATCAAGGAGAGAATCAGGGATGCGGACCGGATCATTTTTCTTCTCATCGCTGACCACGCTCCTTTCTTAAAGGACATTCTCCGGACATCTGTGCCGAGTATTCACGCTTTTCCATGCAGGAAGGTCTGTTCCATATGATCTCCCAGTCATCGGAAAGCATGTTTCCCAGAATGTCATCGGAAAGCCAGCTCTGACATGGAACAACATTCCCTCCCGGGGTAATTGCCATGTTGCTCAGGCATGCGCCGCAGGTAGCAGACGTAATCCCGATTTCATCACAGAATGCGTGGTCTACCCATCCCGGTGATGTGAAACTGATTTCCATTCCGTTTGCATAGCAATAGTCTACGCTTTCACGCAATATCTCTTTTATTTCCTCCGATGTCAGCTGAAGGGATTCCGAACGGTCCTTCTCCGCATTGCCCGTGGTGATCAGACCAGAGCATGTGACATAGCGGACGCCTTTGCTGCGGAGAAATTCCAAAGTCTTCACATAATTGCGGTTCCGTGTGCAAAGCGGTGTGTTGATGCTGATGTTCAGGCCGGCTTCCAAGGCATTTTCCATGCCTGAAACAGTATCATCAAATCCATCGGCGCCGACCAGTTCATTATGAATTTCAGGATCGTCGGAATAGAACGTGATCTGCATGCTGTCAAGGGATGCTTCCTGGAGCTTCCTGCAGTAATCCTTGGTCAGCTTTCTTCCGTTGGTATTCAGCCTTGTGACAAACCAGCCGGAATAGTCAATGAGCTCCAGCAGATCCTCTCTTACCGTAGGTTCGCCGCCGGTGAATGTGATCTGCGGTATTTTTGCTTTCCGGCAGCAATCAATGATTCTTTTCCAGTCTTCTGTTGAAAGCTCCTGCTCATCGGCCTGTTCCTGGCCGGCAGCATAGCAGTGAATGCACTTCTGGTTGCAGTTCCAGCAGCCATCCTTTGTCATGGCGCTGACCATGAGATCCATGCGGTGGGGAGCGGTCATGCAAGAAGCATATTCTCCCAGGCTGATGTATGAAATGTCTTCATCTACAGGCTCTCCATATGCCACCTGCCGGAAGGTCTTCATGATGGTATGAATATCCTTTTCCACCTTCTTCCGGCCCAAAAGAGGGAAAACCTTGCGCACGCCTTTGGCAGTGTTTTTGATGATGGCTTTCACATCATCATCGGAAACTTCCCTGCCGCTGTATTTGTTGACTTCCCGGATAAACTCCGCCAGAAGTATGCTCCATCCGCTGCTGACCGGGATGATGTCCTGTCCGTTGATGATGACAACGCTGGCGTCCAGTTCGTCTCCGTCAACCATAGGAGGAATCATGTGGATCCTCACAACGCCGGGTCCATCCGGATTCAGCGTTGCATGAAGAACTTCATGGAAGTTTTTCTTTGCATAGGAAAGCATGTCATTATATATTTTGTTCTTTATTATGCCCATACAACACCTCTCTTTTCTTTCTTTGCTTCTACCAGAAGTATATCACAGGAAAGCATGTCTGTCAGTATAATACATCAGGCTGCAGCCGGCATCTGTACATGGAAGAGGCGGTATTTCCATATTTCTTAAGAAATATTAAATATGTGCATCTTAACCTTTTCATATGGTAATATATACAGAAGAAAAAGAAAGGGGAAAAAAAGAGGTGTGCATGGAAGAACTGAAGGAAAAAATCGCAAGACTACAGAAGGAAAAAGGGGAAAAAGAAAAAGCAGAAAGAATGCTCCTTGATCTGGAAGACCAGAGGCAGGAGCTTACGCAGAAGGTCAGTCTGCTAAACTCGGGCAGAATAAGGGAGCAGGAGGATGTAGACAGGTTGGAGCATAAAGGGTTGACACGGTTTGTATTGAGCCTTTCAGACAGATATGAGGAGAAACTCTCCCAGGAAAAGAAAGAAGCCTATCAGGCGCTGATGAAGTATGAGACGGCAAAACGGGAACTGGACGGCATCCTCTATGACATTTCTGCTGCAGAGGCTGTCATTCAAAGTCTGGCCGGGTGCGAAGAAGAACTGGAACAGGCCCTGAAGGAAAGGGAAAAGCAGGCTGCAGACAGCGATGCCGGATTTCGGGATGAAATATATTCGCTGCATGAGGAGCTGGCAGTATTCGAGAGCAGAAAAGTGGAACTGGAAGAGGCAATTGACGCAGGAAGGCAGGCCATGTTCTGCGTAGGAAGTGTCATCGAAGGTATCGATTCTGCAAAAAACTGGGGCGTTGCAGACATATTGGGCGGAGGTCTCATCATCACTCTGGTGAAGCATTCGAAGATTGATGATGCCCAGTGCTCCATGGAGAAGCTCCAGGTGGCACTCAGGAGATTTAAGAATGAACTTTCCGATGTGGAGCGCATTGATGGAGATCTGAGCATTGATTTCAGCGACATGCTGCGCTTTGGAGACTGGTTCTTCGATGGTCTCATCTTCGATATCATGGTGCAGAACAGACTGAATACATCCCGGGAAAATGTGACCAGGGTAAGGTCGAAGATTGCGAAAGCCTTGCAGGCTCTGGATAAAGCTCTGAATGAGACGGAGAAGAAGATGCTGGATATACGGATGGAGATTAATCAGAAAATCATAGAACAGTAAGAGGAAGAATCACGAACAGGAGAAAAACATGTATAAGAATATTGAAAAGAATGAAAAGCTATTACTGAGGGACCAGGTGGAATACCAGAAAGGGCAGGTCGTATCGAAGACGCTGGTGCAGAATGAGAAAGTCAGTGTTACCATATTCTCTTTTGACAAGGGAGAAGAGATATCCACCCATGCAGCCGGAGGAGATGCCATGGTAACTGTCCTGGATGGAAAAGGAAAGTTTACCATCGGTGGCACGGAATACGTTTTGGAAAAAGACGAGACTATCATCATGCCAAAGGACATCCCACATGCCGTATACGGAATGGAACAGATGAAAATGCTCCTTGTTGTATCCTTCTAGCGAGATGGAAAGAGAGGCTGACATGAAAAAACTATCCATCATACTCTGGGTGATGGCAGTCCTGCTGTCGGATGCCATGTGTGCCGTGGTTGCATACAAGTATAGCGGCATGGTGTGGGCCATCAGATATGCAGGATACAGTGCGCCCGCAGATGTTGCATTTCTGTATGCGATACCGTTTGTCATCGCCATTGCTGCATGCCTGATTTTAGCGCACCGTTTGAGAAAAAGAGCAAAATGAACCGGATGCATCCGGTTTGTTTTTTTGACGATTCAGATTTCTTCATCGGTAAAGCACTTTTCCTTCAGGAATGACAGTGCTATAATATCCTAAGGCAGCAGGCCCCGAATAAGGCGGGCCTGCCATATCTCACCTTCGAAAAGGAGAAACCAACATGCTGATATCTACAAAAGACATGCTTCTGGATGCGAAGAAAAATCATTATGCCATTCCATCCCCGGACTTCTGGGACTCCAGCTCTGTCAGAGCATTCTGCAGCGTTGCAGAGGAAAGAAACAGGCCGTGCATCATCAGTCTGGCAGAAGTTCACATGGAACACATGAGCATTGCAGAGGCTGCGCTCATGGGAAAATTCTACGCACAAAGGTGCAAGGCGCCCATTGCCCTTCACTTTGATCACGGAACAGAATTTGATACCATAGCAGAAGCCATATACCGAGGATTCACATCCGTCATGATTGATGCATCCTCCCATGACATTGAGGAAAATATACGGCGGACCACGGAAATCGTGGATCTTGCCCATATGAAAGGTGTAACTGTGGAAGCTGAAATCGGCCATGTGGGTGCGGAAGAAGAAGACGGTCCCCATGCGGTTTCGGAAAACATCTATACAGAAGTGGATGCTGCCGTCAGACTGGTAGAGGAGACCGGCGTGGACTCTCTTGCCGTATCCATCGGGACATCCCATGGGAAATATAAAGGGACACCGGTCATTAACTTTGAACGGCTGAGAGAACTGAATGCTGCTGTTTCTGTTCCGCTGGTTCTTCATGGTGGATCCGGTTCCGGAGATGAGAATCTCAGAAAATGTGCAGAAGGCGGAATTACAAAAGTAAACCTCTATACGGATTTTATCACGGCAGCATTAGACTGCGCATACGCGGAGAAGGAGACCAACTGGCTGAAACTCATGGAAAAAAGTGAAGAAGCTGTAAAGAATGTCTTGCGCCATTATTATGACGTGCTTGGTTGATGATGTTTACAAAATACAACACAATCTGTCTTTTTTATGATATACTCAAACCGTCAGGGAGAGTAATGAAAGAATGAAAGAAAAAACCATGAGAACCAGATACATGATGAAATTTGTTATCCGCTGCATGATTCTAGCGGTCATTTTTGTCATGTATTTTTTGAAGGCACAGGCCTTCGAGGTTCTTGAGGGCATGAATTTCTTCAAGAGAGTCTACGCCCTGCATGTACTATGGATTCTGTGGGTCCTGGATATGGTCCAGCAGCTCATACCCGCAAGGAATGTAGTCTCTCTAGGTTCACAGAAACTGTTTCTGATGCATTTCAAACCATCGAATCTGAGAAAGACGGCGGAAGAGATCCAAGGATTTCTGAAATACTGTCACTATGTGAATATAAAGGTTGCCGGCCTATGGCTAGCACTTGTCGGCATCCTATGGGTCCTGAAGGCACAGGGCGTTATTGGAACCGGAGAGCTTTTCCTGTTTGTTGCTTTCTTTTATGTGGCGGATCTCATCTGCGTTCTGTTCTGGTGTCCGTTCCGTGTATTTCTCATGAAGAACAGATGCTGCGCAACCTGCACCATATTCAACTGGGACCATATCATGATGTTTACACCGGCACCATTCATGGGAGGCTTTTTCATGTGGTCACTCTTCATCATGGGAGCCATTGTGTTTGTCATCTGGGAAATCTATCTGTTTCTGTATCCGGAGAGATTCTGGGAAGAAACAAATGACGCACTCAAATGCTCCAACTGTCAGGAATTCCTATGCGGGAAAAACATGCATGCACAGGGAATGAGCAACGAAATGGAAAACCTTGTTCTGGACAGAATGGATGACAAGGCAGTGGAGGTAAAGGAACGGGTAGCAGATACGGTCAATGAAAAATTCAAGAAATAGGGAATCTGAAACTGTATTTTACATGCAGTTTCATTTTTTTCAAAAAAAGACTTGCTCGTGACGTAGGGTAATCATGTATATTAGCCTCAGAAGGAGGAAAGGATATGTCAAAATATACAACAGGAGAACTTGCAAGACTTGCAGGTGTTTCAGTAAGGACCGTACAGTATTATGATGAAAGGGGCATCCTGATTCCCAGTGAAACATCCGAGGGCGGGAGAAGACTTTTTTCTGAAGAGGACAGGAGAAAACTGGAGAGCATCTGTTTCTTAAGAGACATTGACATGCCCATCAAGGATATCCGGTATATTCTGGAATCCAGTGAGTCCAGGAAGGTCATTGAGATGCTGCTCGAGCAGCAGGTAAACTTGCTGAAGAAGGAAATCGGGGAGAATGAGGATAAGCTGAAGAAGATAAAAAAGATAAAGGAGAATCTGGTGCTCTTTCAGGATGCTTCAGAGGATTCCATACATGACATATCCGGATTGATGCAAATGAAAAAAGAATTATTTAAAATGTACCGTCCGGTACTCATTTTCGGAATCTTGATGGATCTTGCAGAGGTAGCGGCATTTGTCTACGGCATCATGAAGCATGAATGGATTCCATTCTTTATTCTGCTGGTGCTTCTGATCATTCCGGTATGCATCATGGTGAAATATATGCATGAGAATGTGGCATATATCTGTCCGGAGTGTCATCTTCAGTTTAAACCGGGGATGAAAGAGTACATGTTTGCAAAGCATACATTGAAGACCAGAAGATGCACATGCCCGCAGTGCTGCAGAAAACTGGACTGTATCGAAGTGCTTGACAGAAAAGAAAAGAAAGAATAAAAAAAGGAAGCACCAGGGGGTGCTTCCGGCATCTTCTGGGATTAACCGAAGTATCTGTCCAGTAAGCCCTTCAGAGCCTTACCATGTCTAGCTTCGTCTCTTGCCATTTCGTGAACTGTATCATGAATAGCATCAAGTCCTAATTCCTTCGCCTTCTTAGCAAGTGCAGTCTTACCAGCTGTTGCGCCGTTTTCTGCTTCTACTCTCATTTCCAGGTTCTTCTTAGTGGAATCCGTAACTACTTCGCCAAGCAGCTCTGCAAACTTAGCAGCGTGCTCTGCTTCTTCGAAAGCAGCCTTTTCCCAGTAAAGACCGATTTCAGGAAATCCTTCTCTGTGAGCTACTCTTGCCATAGCAAGATACATACCTACTTCTGTGCATTCACCTTCGAAGTTTGCTCTTAAACCTTCGATGATTTCTTCGTCTACACCTGCTGCTACGCCAACAACATGTTCTGCAGCCCATTCAAGGTCGCCTTCCATAGCCTTAAATTTATCTGCTCCAACTTTACACTGAGGACACTGTGCCGGTGCTTCAGGGCCTTCATGTACGTAACCGCATACTGTGCAAGTCCATTTCATAATTCATTACCTCCGTAAAACTATTTTATATATTTTGCATGGACTTATTATATCATCTGGAGGACATGCCGTAAAGGTTGCAAAGGCTACAGTTTGAGGAAGTTTTTCTTTCTTAGGTTAGATTTTTGAAAAAAAGTATGCTAGAATATATAGTAGAAAGGCGATATGAGGTGACAAATGTACAACGTAGGGGATCTTGTTTTTTATGGAAAAACAGGAGTATGCAGAATTGAAGAAGTTACTAAAATGCAAAGTGCCATATCAGGTGACGGGAGTGAAGAAGACTACTATATCCTGAAACCGCTCTACCAGGAATGCAGAATATCCATTCCGGTGAACAATGAAAAGGTGTTTATCAGGCCCATCATTTCAGAAGAAGAAGTGTTGAAGATCATAGACGAAATCCCGCACATGGAGGCGCAGGCTTTCTATTGTCACAATCTCAATCAGCTGAAGGAGCATTACAAAGCAATGCTGGAAACTCACGACTGCAAAGTCATGATCGGACTGATTCTTTCCGTCTATGAAAAACGGAAGCAGGCGGTGGAAAATAAGAAAAAACTTGGCGCAGTGGACGAGAAATTCATGAAGGAGGCAGAAGAACTTGTAAGCGGAGAGTTTTCTGCAGTCCTGAAGATTGGGAAAGAAGAAGTGAAAGATTTCATAATAAAACGATTGGAGAACTGACAACAGGAGGCAGAAAGCTGCCTCCTGTTTTGTACTATTTACAGAATGGAGATGGATCTTCCCTTGGAAGCAATGATACCTTCCTCGTTCATGTAGCGGATTTCCCGCATGAGGCTGGTCCGGTCAACGCAGAGATATTCTGCCAGTTTTGCAAGGGACATGTGGGTCTGAAAGGAGCTGCTTTCCGTCTCGTCTGCCATGTATTCAAAGTATGTCAGGAGCTTCTGCCGGACTGTTTTCCGGGAAATGAAGGAAATCCTCAAAGACAGCTCCTGGGATTTCTTTGCCGTCAGAAAGAACAGATTCTTTGTGAGCTCCATGTGGTGTTTGCAGACATTCTGGCAGGGCCGGGTGATATGGTCATAGGGAATAAAGCATACGGAGCAGAAACTGTCTGCTTCGATGAAATATTCCAGGGAACCGGCAGGAAGCGTGAAAAGCTCCCCAAATACGTCATCCTTGCCGTAATAATCGATGATCTGCAGATTTCCGTCATAATCGATACAGTACAGATGGGCTCTCCCATCCAGGATGAGACCAACATGTTTCAGCTCCTGAGAGCAGGCATGGATGGTTTCTCCCGGCGCATAATCTTTTACATGTGACTCGAAGCAGGTCATCATTTTTTTTATGTCATGGTCTGAAATGTTCGTAAATATGTTCATATGCTTTTCCTCCGGGTTCATTGTAGCATATGCAACAGATTTTGTCTTTTTTTTCTTATGACCTTGATTATATTTCCTGCAGTGATACAATTATATGTGATATTTTTTGAGGAGATGTTTTTATGAATCGAGAAAAAATAATATTACAGACAAGTATTGTAGGAATCACTGCCAATGTCGCATTGGTAATCGTTAAGATGATTATCGGGCTGATGGCCCATTCCATTGCCATTGTGCTGGATGCGGTCAATAATCTGACCGATGCGCTGAGCTCCATTGTGACCATTGTCATGACAAAGCTTTCGGGGAAACCGGCAGATAAAAAGCATCCGTTCGGATATGGCAGAATGGAATATTTCGGAACAGCCATCATTTCGTTCATGATTCTTTATGCCGGAATCAAGGCGCTGACTTCATCGGTCGACCGGATTCTCCATCCGGTTGCAACAGATTACACGACGGTGACAATTGTCATTGTGGTAATAGGAATCATTGCAAAATTCATCATCGGGGCATATTTCAAGAAACAGGGAAAGAAAGCTGAATCCGACTCTCTGATTGCATCGGGTACCGATGCGACCATGGATGCAGTGGTATCCTGCGGTACACTGGCTTCCATTCTTGTAACCATGTTTTCCGGATATGTCATTGACGGATGGGTTGGAGCAATTATTTCACTATTCATTATCAAGGCGGGAATTGAACTTCTGGGAGATACCGTCAGCACCATTCTTGGAAAGAAAGTGGACGGAGAACTGGCCGGCGCCATCAAGAAGGCTGTAAAGCAGCATGAGGGCGTCATGGGCGCCTACGATCTGGTGCTCCATAACTATGGACCGATGCAGCATGTCGGAACCGTAAACATCGAGATTGATGAAAGCATGACGGCGAAGGAGATTTTCCACCTGACAAAGGAAATCAACCGGGATATCATGGAGCAGTTCGGAATCTATGTGACAGTATCCATTTATGCAGTGAATACCGGAAGAAGCGCATACAAAGACCTGGAAAGAGACGTGAGAAATTTCATGAAAAAGCAGGAATATGTGCTGGGCATTCATGCATTTTATGTGGATGAGGAAAGAAAGATCATCCAGTTTGATACGGTCGTGGATTTTGATGCAAAGGATGCTGCAGCGGAGAAGAGAAAATATACGGCGGCACTGGAAGAAGAATTTCCGGAATGGAAGTTTGAAATGCGAACAGACAGAGCGTTCCATGAATAAATACAGGTTGTATCCTGTATTTGGTGTATGGTATAATATTTTAGTTAAATTGTTTAATATTTATATTATGGAGGACACATAAATGAAGATTTTAGTAATCAACTGCGGCAGTTCATCTCTGAAGTATCAGGTTCTGGATATGACAAACGAAGAACTGATCTGCAAAGGCCTTGTAGAAAAGATCGGTATCGATGGTTCCGTTATCAATCATACAAAGATTGGCATGGACAAGTTCGTTCTTGAAGTACCGATGGCAGACCATAAAGACGCAATCGGCCATGTAATCGATGCCATTCAGGATAAGGAACACGGTGTAGTGAAAGATATGAGCGAAATCGGTGCTGTAGGCCATAGAGTAGCCCACGGCGGAGAAAAGTTTGCAGATTCCGTAATCATTAATGATGAAGTAATCTCTGCAATCGAAGACTGCATAAGCCTTGCACCGCTTCATAACCCTGCAAACCTGATCGGTATCCGTGCATGCCAGGAACTGATGCCGGGAGTACCGATGGTTGCAACCTTCGATACAGCATTCCATCAGACCATGAAGCCGGAAAGCTATATCTATGCATTACCATATGAATACTATGAAAAGCATGGATTAAGAAGATACGGATTCCACGGAACATCTCATAAGTATGTGGCAGAAAGAGCAGCAGCAATGCTGAATGTTGATCTGGAAGACCTGAAGATTATCACATGCCATCTTGGAAATGGTGCATCTGTTTCCGCAATCAAGGGCGGAAAGTGCGTAAGCACATCCATGGGTCTTACTCCGCTGGAAGGTCTTGTAATGGGAACCAGAGCCGGTGACGTTGATCCTGCAATCGTGAACTTCATTGCAGAACAGGAAAAACTGGACATGGCAGGCGTGAATGATGTACTGAACAAGAAATCAGGAATGCTTGGAATTTCCGGCGTATCTTCAGATTTCAGAGACATTGAGAAGGCTGCAGGTGAAGGAAACGAAAGAGCAATGCTTGCACTGAAGGTATTTGCAAGAAGAGTAAAATTCTATATCGGTGCATACATGGCAGTATTAAACGGATGCGACTGCATTGTATTTACTGCAGGTGTTGGTGAAAATGACATCGGCATGAGAGATATCATCTGTGAAAACATGGGCAACCTCGGCGTAAAGCTTGATCTTCTGAAGAACAAGATCAGAGGTCAGGAAGCTGTTGTATCTTCAGACGATTCAAAGGTTAAGGTTCTGCTGATTCCTACCAATGAAGAATTAATGATAGCAAGAGATACTTTAAGACTTGTAAGTGTACAGTAATCACAATAACATCAGCCCTGCTTAGGCAGGGCTATTTTATTGCCTTTTTCAGTTTTTCGGAGATTGTGACTGCAAGAACCATCTTGCAGGCGTCCGGAAGAATAAAGGGAATGACGCACACGGAGACTGCGGCGATGCATCCGTTTTCTGCATGAAAATGGACAAACCACAGGGTGCCGATCAAATAGCAGGAGGCCAGTCCTGCAGTAAGCAGGAGATATGTGAAAGGTCTGTTCTGTTGTTTCGGAAGGAAAGAGCCGGAGATGAAACAGGTGGCGAAAAAGCCCAGCATGTATCCGCCCAGCGGACCTGCCAGAATGCCAATGCCCGACTGGAATCCGGCAAAAACAGGAATCCCGATGACTCCAAGAAAAAAATATGTCAGGAGCACCAGAAGAGACCGCTTGGTTCCGAGCACCAGAATGGAAAGAAAGACCGCAAAGGTCTGCATTGTGAAGGGAACCGCTGTCGGGATGGAGATCCATGAACAGATGACCAGAAGCGCTGTGAACAGGCTGCATATTATGAGGTTTTCTGTCTTCGTTCCTGATGGTTTCATAGGCTTATGGTACCATTGAAGATGGGAATTGTCAACCAAATGAAGTATTATGGTTGACAATCTTTTTCGTTGTAAAGGGAAGACTTTGATGGTAAACTACATATGTGGAATTTTGTTTATTTGTATTAAAGGAGAACACAGATGGACGACAGAGTGATTAGACTTTTATCGAAAGAATATCCGAACATAAAGGCGGCAACCGCAGAGATCATCAACCTGAATGCAATTCTGGCCCTTCCGAAGGGAACGGAATATTTTCTGAGCGACCTGCATGGAGAACATGAGGCATTCATTCATATGATCAAGAGTGCATCCGGTGTCATTGCCTCCAAGATTGATGAAATCTACGGAGAAGACAAGAATGAAGAGGAGAGAAAGGAAATCGCCTCTCTGGTATATAATCCGGTTGCAGAAATCAGAAGAAAGAAAAGAGATCTGACAGAAAAGGAATTCGACCAGTGGTGCAAGGAATCCATTCTGCAGATCATAGAAATATCCAAATCTGTATCCCATAAATATACAAGAAAAAAAGTAAGAAGAAGACTTCCGGAGTATGCGGATTATTCGATGGACGAACTGATGCATTCCTATGACGAGGAGAACAGAGCGAAGTATTATTCCTCCATCATCAATTCCATCGTAGAATGCGGCGTTGCCGAGGATTATATCATCCAGGCGGCGGAAACCCTCCATAAACTGGCAGTGGACCAGCTGCACATCATCGGAGATATTTTCGACAGAGGTGCACACCCGGATAAAATCTTCGATTTTCTGATCGATTACCATGATGTGGACCTCCAGTGGGGAAACCATGACGTTGTCTGGATGGGTGCAGCAACCGGAAACTGGGCATGCATTGCCAATGTGCTAAGGATGAATATCAGCTATAACAATTTTGATATGCTGGAAATCGGCTATGGCATCAACCTGAGACCTCTGGCTGTCTTTGCAGAAAAGCATTACGGCGATGACCCCTGCGATGCATTCCGGCCGCATATCATAGATAAGAATGTCTTTGACCAGGTGGATGAAGAGCTTGCTGCAAAAATGAACAAGGCAATCTCCATTCTCCAGTTCAAGATTGAAGGCCATAGAATCAAGAATCATCCGGAATTCGGTCTGGAAAAGAGAAAACTTCTGGATAAGATAGATTTTGAGAACGGAACCATCAATGTCAACGGAACCATCTATGAATTAAAGGACAGCAACTTCCCGACCGTAGACCGTGAAGATCCATATCTGATCACACCGGAAGAAAAAGAGATGATGTCTGCACTGGAGGCATCCTTTGTGCAGAGCGAAAAACTGCAGAGACATATCCGCTTCCTGTACAGCCATGGCTCCATGTACAAGGTGACCAACGGAAATCTTCTGTACCATGGATGCATTCCGCTCGATGAGGATGGAAATTTCAAGGAATGTGAATTCAACGGAAGAATGGTCAAGGGAAAGCAGCTGATGGATTATCTGGACGATCAGGTGCGCAAGGCATATTTCAATCCTGAGGAATCGGAAGAAATCGGGCGTCAGGGAGATATCATGTGGTTCCTGTGGCTCGGAAGCGAATCTCCTCTGTTTGGAAAAGATCAGATGACCACATTTGAAAGATGCTTCATCGCAGACAAAAAATCGCATAAGGAACATACAAAGCCTTATTACAAATACATCGATACACCGCAGACCTGTGAAATGATTCTGGAGGAGTTCGGGCTCAATCCGAAGACCTCCCACATTCTGAACGGACACGTTCCTGTAAAAATCAAGGACGGGGAAAGTCCTGTCAAGGGAAAAGGAAAGTGCTTCGTCATTGACGGCGGCATTTCAAAGGCGTACCAGAAGACGACCGGTATTGCGGGATATACCTTCATCTTCAATTCCAGGTTCATGGCTCTGGCGGAGCATAAACCATATGAGCCGCTTCAGGAGGATGGTACACAGGTATTCCACAGACCGCAGATCAGAATTGTGGAATTCCTTAAGGAAAGAATGTCTGTCAGAGACTCTGATGACGGTGTGGAACTGCAGGCGCAGGTGAAGGACCTGACACGTCTTGTAGAAGCCTATCGAAAGGGATATATCAAGGAAATCTATTAAAGCATTGCAGCGCCGGCTATCCGGCGCTTTATGATTGGAGATTGTTTTGGAGAAAGAAAAAAAGGCGGCACTGGCAGTCGGGGTTGTGACAGCATTCATCACAAGCTTTTTCGGCAGCGCGCTGAATCTTGCCGTGCCGGAGATGAGTGAATATTTTCATATGGGAGCCTCATCCGTTGGCTGGATCATCAGCATCTATATGCTGATTGTGGCCGGGTTTTCCACACCAATCGGAAAAATTGCGGATTCGACCGGCAGAAGAAGAATTCTGATTCTTGGAATTGCCATTTTCGGAATCATGTGCTTTGCAGCGGTATGGTCGCCGGCAGGAGAGTTTCTCATTGCAGCGCGGGGGCTGCAGGGAATCGGTGCTTCCATGATTTTTGCAACAAACATGCCCATTGCCATCAGCATGTTCCCGCCCCAGGAAAGAGGGAAAATCATCGGAAAGGTGACGGCAGGAACCTATACAGGGCTTGCACTGGGACCGGTGCTTGGCGGCTTTTTCAACAGCTGGCTGGGATGGAAATCCATATTCTTCTTCGGAGGAATTGTATCGTTCGCTGCTTTTGCTGCCGTACTGTTGGGATTAAAAAGCGAGGCGCATGAAACTGCAAAAATGAAGGTGGATGTACCGGGAAATCTGATATATATTGTCATGCTGACTGCCATCATCTATGGACTGACGGCGCTGAACACCGTATCCTTTGCATGGATGCTTCTGGCGGGAGGACTTCTTTTGATTCCTGCATTTGCCAAAGTGGAGCTGGCCAGCGACAATCCGGTAATCGATGTGAGAATCTTTAAGAACAGCAGGACATTCACCATGTCCAACCTGACAGCACTCTTTAACTATAGCGCAACTTTTGGCCTTGGATACCTTCTGTCCATTTATCTGCAGGTGGTCATGGGCTATTCGTCCAGAACTGCAGGCCTGATTCTAATTGCCCAGCCGTTCTTCATGGCAATCCTGACACCCAAAATGGGGAGCCTGTCTGACCGGATTGCTCCGTACAAGCTGGCATCAGGCGGAATGGCACTGATTGCCGCGGCGCTCTTAGTCTTTACCTTCATATCGGAAGACATGCCGGTCTGGCTCATCTTCCTGACACTTTCCGTGGCAGGCATAGGCATCGCCATGTTCTCATCGCCAAATACGAATGTGGCCATGGGATGTGTCCATCCTTCAAAATTCGGTGTGGCCAATTCCATTCTGTCCACCATGAGAAATACCGGGCAGGCGGCTGGAATGGCCATCATCACCATGACGGTCAGTGCAATGGTGGGCAATGTATCCTTGTATGAAGTATCTGCAGGAGAGCTGCTTCGCACCATGCATGTTGCATTTGCAGTCTTTACGGTGCTTTGTATGGCAGGAGCAATCATGTCCCTTTCCAGAAGCAGGATTCATGATGAAAATAAATGACAGCTACTCTGTAGCGGTCTTTTTTTGGCGTTTGAGGGTAGAAAACAGAAGGCGGATATTGTATAATAACTATATCTGCTTATTTGCGAGAAATACCCGAAAAAGGAGAACATATATGAGTAAACTGATTTATGCTGCTGACGATGAGCTGAACATCCGTCAGCTGATCAAATCCTTTTTAGAAGATGAAGGATACTCCGTTGAAACCTTTGAAACCGGCGATGCTCTTCTGGAGAGATTCAGGGAAAAGCCAAGCGATCTGGTCATCCTGGATGTCATGATGCCCGGAACTGACGGACTTTCCATCTGCAATATAATCCGGAAGATGTCGGCAGTGCCGATCCTGATTCTGACGGCCAGAGATACGGCAGCGGATTATGTTACCGGAATCACCCTTGGATGTGATGACTATTTCACCAAGCCGTTTTCACCGGTTATGCTTACCATGAGAGTAAAAGCCATGTTCCGGAGAGTTGAGCTGGACAAGGCGATTCCGTTCGATGAAAAACTTCAGTTTGGCGACATTGAAATCATGCCGAAGCAGAAGGTTGCAAAATGTAACGGAGAAGACATCCGCCTGACCATCACGGAACTGAATGTACTCCAGTATCTGATGGAAAAGAGCGGGAATGCCGTATCCAGAGAGGAACTTCTGGAAAAAATCTGGGGATATACCAGTGAAGTGGAAACAAGAGTAACAGACGATAACGTGAAGAGAATCCGCAAGAAGATGGCACAGCACAGTTCCAATGTGGAAATTGTAACCGTATGGGGCTATGGATTCAAGCTGGCAATGAAAGAGTAGGTCCCATGAATAGTTTAAGAAACAGGCTGCTTGCCATGCCGGTCATCATGGTAGGTGTTGTTTGCGTTGCGGCAATCCTTCTGTTTAACATGGTGGTTGTCAATTTCGTTGATACCCAGGTGAAGGAATCCATGCAGGCTTTTAAAGAGTACCATCAGGCAATGGATGCGTATACAGACGAACTGAATGCATTGGATCCCAGAGATCCTGCCATGTATTCAAAGCGGGAAAAAATCGAATCTGAAATGACTCTGTGCGAAGAGTCATTTGCCAAGACGGAATATACCGTTCCGACACAGATGGTATCGCTGGATGACCAGGAATATATCCAGGAATTTGCAACCGCTGAAGAAAAAGCGCTGATCCAGGAGTATATGCTTCATCAGGAAGAGGTTGCCAAGGATGTCAATTATGATGCCCATCTGGATGAAGGTGTCTATCGTATCAGCACGGCAAAACTGAAAATGCGTGATGATGGTGAACGGACCAATGTTCTGGTCTATACCAATCTGTCTTCTCTTAATGGATTCATCCGGTCGGTAAACAGAGTGCTGATCATTATTGTCAGCATCTCTGCGGGACTTTCCATCATCTTAGGTCTGGTCATGACAAAGAATTTCACGGATGCATTGATTCATGTGAGGGAATTTGTTGAGAGACTCAGAGACGGAGGGGCTAAACCGGAGAAAAAAGAACTCAGATATAAGGAGTTTGTACAGCTGGCAAATCATGTAGAGGAATTGTCGGATGAGCTCTATGCATCCCAGAAACTGCAGAAACTCATCTTTCAGAATGCATCCCATGAACTGCGTACGCCGCTGATGAGCATACAGGGATATGCGGAAGGCATTTCCACCAATGTATTGAAGAACCATCAGTCAGCCGCAGATATCATCATCACGGAAAGCAAGAAGATGTCCGAACTGGTGGATGAAATGCTGTTCATATCCAGAATGGATGAACAGCAGCTGACGGAAGAGGACATGACAGTCATGGAGCTGCGCCAGATCATTGAGGACTGCAGAGAAGAAATCTGTGTCATCGGCGAGAAGAAAGGCGTTGTGGTCATAGAAAGTCTGGATGGCGGAAACTATTTCATCAAGGGAGAAGAAAAACAGATTACAAAAGCGCTTTCCAATGTGATGTCCAACGGCATCCGCTATGCGGAGGAAAAACTTGCCATTACCGGAACGGTAGCGGATGGACAGATTGTCATATCCATTTCCGATGACGGAAAGGGAATCAGCGAGAATGACCTGCCGCATATCTTTGAACGTTTCTATAAAGGAGAAGGCGGAAACTTCGGAATCGGCCTTTCCATCACAAAAGACATCATAGAGCGTCATGGCGGACAGATCCGGGCAGAAAACAACAGCACAAAGGGCGCAAAATTCACCATTACGCTTCCAGCAATTGCCGTAGAGACGACAGACGAAAAAAAGGAAATCGGAAGCGGCATCACAACAGCAGACGATGCCATGCTGAAAGCGGTCATAGACAGCATTCCGGAAGAAGACCGATTGATATAACCGGTGTTTACAGAAATGCGATATTTTGATATAATTATACGATAACGTTTATCGAAGGGAGATAGAAAATGTCAGAAGAAATATTACTTACCCAGGAAGGGCTCGAGAAAATAAAAGCGGAATTGGATGAATTAGTATCCGTAGGAAGAAAAGAAGTTGCAGCAAAGCTGAAGGAAGCCATCTCCTATGGTGACCTTTCTGAAAACTCGGAGTATGATTCAGCCAAGAATGAACAGGCAGAACTGGAAGTCAAGATTCTGCAGCTGGAAGATAAGATCAGAAGGGCAAAGATCATCACAGAAAGCGATACTTCCGCAGGAACTGTCAGCATTGGTAATGTTGTAAAGATCAAGGATGAGCAGGACGGCGAAATCATGGAATACAAGATTGTCGGCGCATCGGAAGCAGATCCGCTGGAAGGAAAGATTTCCAATGACTCACCGGTTGGAGCAGGCGTTTTAGGCCATAAGGAAGGTGACACAATTGAAGTAGTTGTTCCGGACGGAACAAGAGAATATACAATCATCAGCATTGATAAATAAGGAGCAGCCGGGAAATGAGTGACATCAGAATAAGAGACTTATTCAGAAATACAGCGTTGTATGAAAACAAGGAAGTTGTCGTACATGGCTGGATCAGAAACAACAGAAATTCAAACAGATTCGGATTCATAGAACTGAATGACGGAACATTCTTCAAATCCGTCCAGGTCGTTTATGAGCAGGAATATGTTTCCAACTTTGATGAAATTGCAAAAGCATATGTTGCAAGTGCATTGAAGGTTACAGGCACTCTTGTACCGACACCCGGTGCAAAGCAGCCATTTGAAATCAAGGCATCGGAGATCGTGGTAGAAGGAACATCCACACCGGATTATCCTCTTCAGCCAAAGAGACACAGCATGGAATTCTTAAGAGAGATTGCGCATTTAAGACCGAGATCCAATACATTCTCTGCTGTATTCAGAGTCAGGTCCCTGGTGGCTTATGCGCTCCATCAGTTCTTCCAGGAAAGAGATTTCGTCTATGTGCATACTCCCCTGATTACCGCATCAGACTGTGAAGGTGCAGGCGAAATGTTCCAGGTTACAACCATGGATCTTACAAATCTTCCAAAAGATGAAGAGGGTAATATTGAATATGCAGAAGACTTCTTCGGCAAGGCGGCAAACCTGACAGTCAGCGGCCAGCTGGAAGGAGAAGCCTATGCAATGGCATTTAGAAATATCTATACATTCGGCCCTACCTTCAGAGCCGAAAATTCAAATACAGCAAGACATGCATCGGAATTCTGGATGATTGAACCGGAAATTGCATTTGCAGAGCTGGAAGATATCATGGTTCTTGCAGAAGACATGATCAAGCATGTCATCAATTTTGTTCTGGAAAAGGCGCCGGAGGAAATGGAATTCTTCAGCAAGTTCATCGACAAGGGACTGCTGGCAAGACTGGACAATATTGTAAACTCGGATTTCGGCAGAGTAACATATACAGAAGCTGTAGAAATTCTTCAGAAGTCCGGACACAAGTTCCAGTATCCGGTGGAATGGGGCATCGACCTTCAGACAGAGCACGAAAGATATCTGACAGAAGAAGTGTTCAAGAGACCTGTATTCGTTACAGATTATCCAAAGGAGATCAAGGCATTCTACATGAGGCTCAATGACGACGGAAAGACCGTTGCAGCCGTTGACCTTCTGGTGCCGGGCGTTGGAGAGATCATAGGCGGATCGCAGAGAGAAGAAAGATATGACGTGCTGGTAGAAAAGATTGAAGAGATGGGTATGACCAGTGAAGATTACTGGTGGTATCTGGATCTTAGAAAATATGGCGGCGTAAAGCATGCAGGTTATGGTCTTGGATTTGAAAGAATCATCATGTACATTACAGAAATGGGCAATATCAGAGACGTACTTCCATTCCCAAGAACGCCAAAATCAGCAGACTTCTAAGAAAGTAAAAGGAGAGATGGGTATGAAGAAGAAAATCTGTCTGGCATTATCCATGCTGATGATTATGACAACTCTGTTTACACCGGTATCGGCATGGGCACAGCCCGACTATGAAAAAACAGGGGAGCAGGCAGAAACGGTGGTGAATGCGGACGATGGATTCACCATTGCAAAGAAATCGGATTCAAAATCCAAGAAAAAATCACATAAATCCAAAAAGAAAAGCAATTCTTCCAGGAATAGCAAGGCAGTAACGCAGACTGTGACAGTGCCGCAGAACAAGGATGAATTCTCCATTCTCTTTACGAATGACATCCATTCCCATCTGGACGGATTTAACGTCAATGTCAATGGAAAGACAAAAGAGCATGGCGGATTCGCAAGACTGGCCTCCATTTTCAAGAATGTATCCAGAACATACAAGGAAGACAGCTTTGTACTGGATGCCGGCGATTTCTCCATGGGTACCGCATATCAGTCGGTATTCAGAGAAGAAGCTGCAGAACTGAGAATGATGGGTTATCTGGGATATGATGCAGTAACCCTGGGAAATCATGATCTTGACTTTGGACCGGACGGCCTTTCCGAGATGATTGAAAATGCCGGTAAGCTGAGCAAGGATGAGAATTATGAACTTCCGAAGATTGTAGCATCCAACATTGACTGGGAGAAGACGCTGTCTGAATCAAAGGACCCGGCAGCAAAGCTTCAAAGCCAGCTGGAGAAGGAATATGTCATTCTGGAAAAGAACGATATTAAGATTGCAGTCTTTGGTCTTTTCGGCAAAGACGCGCTGAAAACTGCACCGGAATGCGGCGTGTCCTTTGAGGATCCCATTGCAGCAGCAGAGAGAATCGTAGGGGAAATCAAGAAAAAGGAAAAAGATGTTACGCTGATCGTCTGCCTTTCTCATGGCGGAATGACCCAGGAAAACTACGATGAGCAGGAAGATGCACAGCTGGCAAAGAGCGTTCCGGACATTGACCTCATCATCAGCGGCCATAGCCATGAAGTGCTGGACCGTCCGGTTACGGTAGGCAATACTGTGATTGGTTCTGCCGGATGTTTCACAGAGAATGTGGGACATGTCACATACAAAAAAGATGAAAAGACCGAAGAATATGCCATGAGCGAATATGAAATGATCCGGGCGGATTCAACGGTTCAAAAGGATTCGGCAGCAAATGCTGAATTGAATAAATTCAAAGATGAACTCAACGAAAAATATTTTAGCAGATATGGATTCAAGGCCGATCAGGTTCTGACGAATAACAGGATTGAATTCACTGCCTATGAGGAATTCGGAAAAAAACAGGGAGAAGATCCGTTTGGAAGCCTGCTTGCAGATTCCTATGTCTATGCGGTAAAGAAGGCAGAAGGCAAGGACTCTGTTCCGGTTGATGTTGCAGTTGTTCCGCAGGGCGTTGTCCGTGCAGTCCTTCCGCTGGGAGAGATTACTGCCGGAGACGTATTCAATATCCTGTCCACTGGAGAAGGTGAAGATGGACTTGCAGGATATCCGCTGATCAGTGCATATCTGACAGGAAAAGAACTGAAGAATATTGCAGAAATCGATGCAACGATTTCGGAAGATGTTCCATATGCAAGAATCTATACTTCAGGCCTTACGTACAGGATTAATCCGAACAGGCTGAAACTGAACAGAGCCTTCGATATCATGCTCGGCAATGGGAAAGATCTTCAGAAGATCGAAAAGGATAAGCTGTACCGTGTGGTAACAGACATGTATACGGCAAAGATGCTTGCCGGTGTAACAGAAGAGTCCAAAGGCATTCTTTCCATCAATCCGAAGAATGAAGACGGAACGCCAATCATTCATTATGAGGATAACATTATCAAGAAAGGAAAGAGTGAGCTGAAGGCATGGGGTGCAGTAGCAACCTACCTGGAAAGAAAGGACAATATTCCTTCGAAATACAAGGAGCCTCAGGGCAGAAAAACCGTATCAGACTCGAAGAGCATCCGGGAACTGATCTGTCAGCCGAATAGAATCGGATGGCTGGTGAGACTGGCAATTCTTATTCCAATCCTCATCATACTCCTGATTCTGATTATCATCTGGCTGAGAAGACATCGGAGAAGATCCAACATGATGTTCAGCATCAGCGAACGAGAAAAGAAGGCTATTTTTGCACCGCCAAAGAAACAGAAAAATCTTTTTGCAGGCAACAGCAGAAGAGGCAGAAGAAACAGAAGAAACGGAAGATTTTAGATAGAAAGGACGTGTGACAGCCATGCATTGGTCAGACGAAATCGCAGAACGAATCATTAAGAAAAAACCGGACAAGGAAGAATATGTCTGTGCCGCAGGTATTTCTCCATCCGGCTCCATACATATCGGGAACTTCAGAGATATTGCAACATCCCTGTTTGTCGTAAAGGCACTTCAGAGAAAAGGAAAGAAGGCAAAACTCCTGTTTTCCTGGGACGAACTGGACAGACTGAGAAAAGTACCGGTGAATGTTGCAGAAGTGACAGAAGGCTTTGAAAAATACATTGGACTTCCATATGTGGACGTACCAAATCCATTTGGTGAAGATGGAACCTATGCATCTTATTTTGAGAAGGAATTTCTGGAATCCATAGGACCGTTCCATATTGACATGGATTTCAAATACCAGGCAGAGATGTACAGAAGCGGTGCATATAACGAACATGTGCTGACTGCCATGGAAAAAAGAGCAGAAATCTTTGATATCCTGGACAGCTTCAGAACGCAGGATGCACAGGAAGGCGAAAGAGAGAGATATTATCCAGCAGCCATCTATTGTCCGGAATGCGGAAAAGATACCACAACCATCATCGCTTATGATGATGAGACGAAAATTGCAGAATATGAATGTGCCTGCGGACATAAGGGAACCTTTGATTTCAAAACGGATTTCAACTGTAAGCTTGCCTGGAAAGTAGACTGGGCCATGAGATGGATGTACGAAGGCGTTGATTTTGAACCGGGCGGAAAAGACCATGCATCACCGGGTGGCTCCTATGAGACAAGTAAAGTGATTGCAAAGAAGATCTTCGGAATCGATGCTCCGGAATTCCAGGGCTATGAATTCATCGGAATCAAGGGCGTTGCAGGAAAGATGTCCGGCTCCTCCGGACTGAACATGACACCGGAAACACTCCTGCAGTTCTATCAGCCGGAAGTGATTCTGTGGCTGTATTCCAAGAGTGAACCGACCAAGGCATTCGATTTCTGTTTCGATGATGGAATCCTTCGTCAGTACTTTGAATTCGATAAGCAATATAACCAGTGGAAAGACGGCACTGCCAGCGATTTCACAAAGGTAGTCATGGAAAACTGCACCAATGAGACAACGGATATCAAGACCGTTCCGGTTTCCCTTCTGGTACAGCTCGGCTCCATCGTGGATTTTGATGTACCAATGATGGAACTGGTCTTTGAAAAGATCAATCAGCCGTTTAAGTATGAAGATTTTGAACAGAGACTGAATCTGGCAAAGAACTGGCTGGAAAAATGCGCACCGGAGCAGGCAAACAGACTGAGAACCACCAGAGACTGGGATCTTTATGAATCTCTGGATGAGGATCAGAAAAAGGAAATCACCTTACTCCACGATTATCTCGCAAATAACGAATATGATCTGGATACATTGAATGCAGAACTTTATGCAATTCCAAAGCAGGTCTATGGCGAAGACAGAGCAGACCTTAAGAAACTCCAGGGCGCATTCTTCAAGAATGTCTATCAGATGCTGATAGCCAAGGACAGAGGCCCTAGACTGTATCTGTTCCTTTATGCCATCGATAAGAAGGAATATATCGGACTTCTGGACTTCTCCACGCCAAAGACGGAGGAAGAACTGCATCCGGCAGTAGAAGAAGAAAAGGCGCCGGGAAGAAAGATTGAAAGAGTCTTTGGAGATCCGGATCCGGTGGAGCCTATCAAGGATGAAATCTCCATTGAGGATTTCGGCAGAATGGATTTCAGAGTATGCAGGATCCTCAAGTGCCAGGAAATCAGAAAATCTCACAGCAACTACAAGCTGACAGTATTTGACGGTATCCGTGAGAGAGTGATCGTTTCCAGCATCAAGAACGATTATCTTCCGGAAGAACTGATCGGAAAGAAGATTATCGTGGTTGCAAATCTTGTGCCGGCAAGACTGACAGGTGTTCAGTCCAACGGCATGCTGCTGGCAGCAACCAATGCAGGATGCGGCGGCTGCAGGCTGATCTTCGTGGATGACATGGTACCGGAAGGAACGCCAATAAAATAGGGAAAATGGGCGGCGGAGCACCTTTGCCGCCTTTCATTTTTTCGCATGACAAAGTCATAATATGATATAATGGAATGTAAACAAAAAAGGGGGCATGAAAATGCTGAAATATGCATATATTTTAAACATTGAGGGACTTCATCCGGATACATATACAGCAGAGGTCTGGAAGACCGATACGCTGACAAGATATTATGGTACAGACAACATGGAAGAGACCATGGAAGTCATCAGAAAGATTAAGGAAGAAGGCTTTACGCTTGTGAACCTCTGCAGCGCATATGATGATGCAATGACAAAGGAAGCTGCAGCGGTCATTCCGGGAACAAAGAATGTGCATTATCTTCCTTCGGAAGAAGAAAAACTGGAGAAGGTGACGGACTGGTCAAAATATGGCATCATTTCCATAGATGCACAGCTTGAAGAAATTGAGACGACAGTTCTGGAAAATCCGGAATTTACAACCTATGCAAAGATTGCAAAGGATCTGGATGCTGCATGCAAAGCTGCAGCAGAACTGGTGGAAGCAGGCGTTACCTTCATTGAGATGTGCAGCTGGTTTGATGAAGAAAAGACGAAGGAAGTCATCGGGGCAATCTCCTGTGATGTGCCGGTAGGAAGCTGTGGACTGTAATGAGCATACTTGAGATATTACTGATCGGCATTGGACTTTCCATGGATGCATTTGCAGTATCCATCTCTAATTCCATGGTGTATCCGAATCTGAAATTCAGGCAGTACGCCGGAATGCCGGTTTTCTTCGGATTCTTTCAGGGGCTGATGCCGCTGATCGGCTTTTATGCAGGAAGTTTCTTTGCAGAGATCATTGAGAAATATTCCGGAATTGTCATCCTCCTGATTCTCGGCATCATCGGCGGAAAGATGATTTTTGACGGAATCCGGGAGATGAAAGCGCCGGAAGAGGAAAAGGAAGAGGCTAAGGGTACGCTGACTGTCCGGATGCTGTTTTTCCAGGCCATTGCAACAAGCATTGATGCTTTTGCAGTCGGTGTGGGTTTTGTGGCAGCGCAGATCAATATCTGGTCAACGGTATCCATCATAGCAGGGACAACATTCATATTAACAGTAATTGCCATTCTGTGCGGAAGAGCAGCAGGAGAAAAGCTGGGGGACAAGGCACAGATTGTAGGCGGAATCATATTGGTCATCATTGGAATAAAGGCGATGGTAGCATAATGGAAACAATAATAGCAGCAACAAAGAATAAGAATAAGATCAGAGAGATGCAGGCGATTCTTTCAGAATTCGACATGCAGCTGATTGGAAGAGATGAAGCAGGTGTTCCGGACGTTGAAATCGTTGAGGACGGCGAGACATTTGAAGAGAATTCCTTCAAGAAGGCATATGAGGTCATGAAGCTGTCTGGAAAGACAACTATTTCGGATGACTCGGGACTGTGCATTGATGCACTGGATGGAGCTCCTGGCGTATTATCTGCAAGGTTTACACCTTCAGGGGATGACCAGGAGAATAACGATAAGGTGCTGGAACTGATGGAGGGGATTCCCATGGAGAAACGGACGGCCAGATATGTGGCAGTCATCACTATGTGCTTTCCGGATGGGAGAGTCATTTCCGCCAGAGGAGAATGTGAAGGCCATATCCTCTTTGAAGAAATCGGGCATGGCGGATTCGGCTATGATCCCATGTTTCAGCCGCTGGGATATGATACATCCTTTGGCATCATACCGGCAGAAGAGAAGAATAGAATCAGCCATAGAGCGAAGGCTCTCATGGCATTAAGGGAGAAATTACTTGAGCAGATTAAGGCTTAGCAGATTTTTTACAATGGTTGTTCTGGCAATCCAGAAGTTCCAGGACCCATATTACCAGGGGTTTGCAGCGCAGATGGCATTTTTCTACATGCTGTCCATAGTACCGCTCATTACGGTATTGTCGCAGATTCTCAATGTATTTGACATCTCCATGCGGTTCATGGAGGACCTTCTGACAAAATACGGGAACGGCATCATCGGAAGCACCATTTCCGAATGGTTTGAAGGTTCAAATGCGGTAACGACAAATATCATACTGATCATACTGGCACTCTGGGCTGGCTCCAGAGCGCAGTTTGCACTGGCAAGAATCACAAACTATACCATGACATCCGGAAAGTCCACAGGAAAGGGATATTTTCAGGAAAGATTCCGTTCGGTCATGACCATTGCAATCACCATCATTGCTCTGGTGTTTTCCCTGATTGTTCTGGTATTTGGTGAAAAAATCATGTATGTTGTTTTATCAGGCATAGAGCTCTATCTTGGCATTGACTATCAGGTGGACAGCATCTGGATGATTCTGAGGTGGCTGATTGCATTCCTTCTGTATCTGGGTGTAATCATCCTCAACTACTATATTCTGCCGACGAAAAGACCGAGGATCCGTTCCATCGTTCCGGGAGGGCTCTTTGCTTCGGGCGGCATGCTGGTGGTAACGCTGATCTATTCCAAATATACAGAGTTTGCCCTTTCTGCAGGAAACTACAACATCATGTATGGATCCCTTGCATCCATCGTTGCCCTGATGTTCTGGTTCTATTTCATCTCCTGGGTGCTTGGCCTTGGTGCAGTATTTAACAGCGTATGGCAGGAAACCGGTCAGACGGAAGAATAATGACATGCTATCTCCCCGGTAGACAGTTGAAATATAAACTACTTTTATATGGCACTTTAACTTAAGACCACCATTAAGGCGAAACCACCGTTTAAGTTAAAGTGCCGTTTTATCTGCTCTGTATTCTTCTTTCAAAGGATGCTTCCATATGTGCTCTCATGGCATTCATGGCAGCAGTTTCATCCCTGCTGCGGATGGCTTCGAAAATCGCCCGATGCTCTTCCAGAAGGGTATCCAGATACTCCTGGGAATTATCATAGGATGAATGACTTCCGTATTTGACATACAGGCGGTAGGAATTTAATGTCTGCTCCAGCATTCTGCTGTGTGCAGCCGCATAGATGCTTTTATGGAAGTTCAGGTTGATGGATGCCATTCGGTCCATGTCTCCTTTATTTGTATAAAACTCCATGAAATCGAAGGTTTCTTCCAGTTTTTCAAGTTCGTCCTTCTGAATCCGTGCAGCAGCCCATCTGGCAGCAACCACTTCATATTCTGTCCGGAGCATCATCAGATCGTCCATCTCCTGTGGGCTGATTCCGATCACAAAGGCGCCTCTGTTCGGGATGTTTTCAACCAGCCCTTCCCGTTCGAGCTGTCGGAGTGCTTCCCTGACCGGTGTGCGGCTCACCTTGTAACGGTCGCAGATTTTCTGCTCGGTCAGTTTTTCTCCGGATTTCATTTCCCCGGAGAGAATGTCTCTTTGTATTTTTTCAAACAGCACATTGGAAAGCGGGGCATTTCCAGTACCGCCCGATTCTTTCTTTGAATATACGTACATGATTAAATCCTTTCCATGACAAACCGCTCGAATGTCTTTGCGGTATCACCTTTTCCGTCACCGGACATGTTGGTATTCTCTGCAGCATGGCAAATGGCGCTGCTGAGAAGATCTGCTCTGGAACCATATCCGATGTGCCGGAGCATCATTTCTACTGCCCGCAGGATACTTGTGGGATCGGCATATGCAGCAATTCCATCTGCAACCATTCTTGGCGCAGAACCATGGATGGCTTCGAACATGGCATGGCGGGCACCGATGTTTGCGCTTCCGGCAGTACCCACACCGCCCTGGATCTGTGCAGCCTCATCTGTGATGATGTCGCCGTAGAGGTTTGGCAGAATGAATACATTGAAACTGCTTCTAATCTGTTCATTGACCAGATTGGCGGCGGTAATGTCCACGAACCAGTCATCTACCTTTATGTCCGGGTAATCCCGGGCAACTTCCATGCAGCCGTCCAGAAATCTTCCGTCGGTCTTCTTCATGATGTTGGCCTTGGTGATGATGGATACATTCAGATTGCCATTGTTCTTTGCATATTCAAAAGCAGCCTTGGCAAGCCTTTTTGTACCCATGTCGGTCGTCACCTTGAAGTCCATGGAAACCTCATCTGAGAGATCTATGCCGCGGCTTCCAAGGGCATATTCACCTTCCGTATTTTCTCTGTAGAAAATCCAGCGGATGTTCTTTTCGGAGATGGATACCGGCCGCACGTTGGCGAAGAGGTCCAGTTCCCTTCTGAGAGTGACATTGGCGCTTTCGATGTTTGGAAGGCCGCTGTTCTTTGAAGGGGTAGTAGTAGGTCCCTTGAGCAGGACATCACATGTTCTGATCTCTTCCAGAACGTCATCCGGTACTGCCTGCATCTTTTCTATTCTGTTTTCAAGTGTAAGCCCCTGGATGTCCTTCAGGACAATTTTTCCATCCCTGATTTCGTCTGCAACCAGTTTTTTCAGCACATTTCGTGCGACGCTGAGAATGATGGGGCCTATGCCGTCACCATCGATCAGCCCGATGGTGATCTGATCTCTGCTCCTTTCAAGAGCGGCCATGTCGGCTTTTATCTTTTCATTTCTTTCGAGCTGTTCCTTTACAATCTTTTCAAAATCTTCTATGTATGACATCTAGTTCTCCTTCATGGAATTGATCTTTCCACCTGCTTTTATGAGCATTTTTTCTGCAGGTGTGAAATTTCCTCTGGTTTCATATGTTTTTCCGTTTGTCAGATTCTTTACACGGATGATGTCTTCCTCCAGCTGCTGCTTTGCATCTTCAATCACCAGAGCATCGCCGATGCGGAAGTCGTCATAGTCTGAAGGCTGAACAAATGCAAGAGGCAGAATGCCTGAGTTGATCAGATTGGATCTGTGAATTCTTGCAAATGATTTTGCCACGATGAACTTCACACCGAGGTAGAGAGGAGCAAGAGCCGCATGCTCTCTGGATGAGCCCTGCCCGTAGTTTTCGCCTCCGATGATGGCGCAGTTTCCGGCATCATGACATCTACCGGAAAACTCCGGATCGATCTTTTCGAAGCAGAAGTTCGAAAGATATGGCACATTGGATCTGTACGGCAGAAGCCTGGAGTCGCTTGGCATGATATCGTCTGTCGTGATGTTGTCTCCCGGATGCAGCGTTACCGATGCTGCAATCTTATCCGGAAGGGTGCTGTTTCTCGGGAACGGCTTGATGTTCGGTCCCATTTCCACTTTCGTGCTGCTCTTGTCCGCATCCTTAGGATATACGGTGAAGTTTTCATTCTTCGGGAAGTCTGCCTCTGCAATGTCTGAAAGAATGACATCTGTTGTTCTTCCGTCTGTCAGCACGCCCTTGACTGCAGAGATTGCTGCAGTCTCAGGGGATACCAGATAGATGTCGGCATCCAGAGTTCCGGATCTTCCCTTGAAGTTTCTGTTGAAGGTTCTAAGGGATACGGCACCGGATTTTGGTGACTGTCCCATTCCGATGCATGGTCCGCATGCATTTTCTATGATTCTTGCGCCTGCCCGGATCATCTTTGCCAGAGCACCGTTTTCTGCCAGTTTAATCAGAATCCTGCTAGAGCCTGGAGAAATGACAAGGGAGACATGTTCAGCCACCCGTTTTCCATCCAGAATTTCAGCGACCTTCATCAGGTCGGCATAGGAGGAATTGGTGCAGCTTCCGATGGCTACCTGATCGATTCTGATGGTTCCGATGTTTTCTACTGTATCCACATTATCCGGACTATGCGGCTTTGCTGCCAGCGGTACCAGTTCATCCAGATTTACTTCCAGCGTTCCTGCATATTCTGCGTCTTCATCTGCACAGAGCGGCAGGTAGTCTTCTTCTCTTCCCTGCGCTGCAAGATATTTTCTTGTATTTTCATCGCTTGGGAAGATGGATGTTGTAGCACCCAGCTCAGCCCCCATGTTTGTAATGGTTGCACGGTCTGTCAGAGAAAGGGATTTGACGCCTTCTCCGGTATATTCCATGATTCTTCCGACGCCGCCTTTTACAGTGAGCTTCTGCAGTACATAAAGGATGACATCCTTTGCAGATACCCAGGGCTTTAGTGAGCCGGTCAGATGAATGTTGAATACTTCCGGACATTTTAATGTGTATGTTCCCTTTGCCATTGCAACAGCAACATCCAGGCCGCCTGCACCGATGGCAATCATTCCCATGCCGCCGCCGGTAGGCGTATGGCTGTCGGAACCAAGCAGGGTCTTTCCCGGCCTGTCATGGTTTTCCAGATGAAGCTGGTGACAGATGCCGTTTCCCGGCTTGGAGAATATGACGCCGTGCCTTTTTGCAACAGACTGGATGAATGCATGATCATCGGCATTTTCAAATCCTGTCTGCAGGGTGTTGTGATCAATATATGCGACAGAAAGTTCTGTCTGAATCCGGTCAATGTCCATGGCTTCCAGCTGCAGGTAAACCATGGTACCGGTTGAGTCCTGTGTCAATGTCTGGTCAATTCTGATTGTAATCTCTTCTCCGGGAACCAGTCTGCCGCTCACCAGATGGTCCTCGAGAATCTTATATGCTAATGTCTTACCCATATCCACCTCCGAAT
>JAZRWY010000015.1:0-25164 GCA_045599945.1 Anaerovoracaceae bacterium
TCGTCTGGATCGTGAGAGGTACGCCTCTCATGCTCCAGCTTATTATTGTCTACTATGGACCTGGTTTGATATTAGACAATAATATATGGGGGATGGGAAACAGCGGCAGATTCATTGCAGTTTTAATTGCATTTATCATCAACTACGCATGCTATTTCTCAGAAGTATACAGAGGCGGCATTGAGAGTATCCCGCAGGGACAGTATGAAGCAGGCGAGGTACTGGGTCTTACGAAAAGACAGACCTTCTTTAAGATTATACTTCTGCAGGTTGTAAAGAGAATCATCCCGCCGATGGGCAATGAATTCATCAATCTTGTAAAGGATACATCACTAGCAAGAATCATTGCTGTATATGAAATCATCTGGGCAGGCCAGATTTTCATCAAGTCAGCAGGCATCATATGGCCGCTGTTCATGACGGGACTATACTATCTTCTGTTCAGCGGAATTATCACTCTTGCATTTGGTGCGCTTGAGAAGAAACTCAGCTATTTTAAGTAAGGAGGAAGACATGCCAGTATTAGAAGTATCGGGACTGCATAAATCCTTTGGGAAGCTTGAGGTTCTGAAGGGGGTAGATGTATCACTTGAAAAGGGAGAAGTAATGGCCATCATCGGTTCATCCGGCGGCGGAAAGACGACTCTTTTAAGATGCATAAACTTCCTTGAGATTGCCGAAAAGGGCACGATCAAGGTAAATGATAAAGTTATATTTGATGGAGAGAACAAAAAAATCACGGATGAGGAAATCCGTGAAAACAGACTGCATTTCGGAATGGTATTCCAGCAGTTCAATCTGTTCCCTCAGTATACGGTAAAGGAGAATATCACTCTCGCACCAAAGCTTCTTAAGAAGTTCCCTGAGGATGAGATTGAAAAGAAGGCCGATGAGCTTCTTGAAAAGGTTGGACTTTCTGCTAAGGCAGAAAGCTATCCATGGCAGCTTTCAGGCGGACAGCAGCAGAGAGTCGCCATCGCAAGAGCACTTGCAATGGAGCCGGACATCCTCTGCTTTGATGAACCCACATCAGCTCTGGATCCTGAGCTTACAGGCGAAGTATTAAGAGTAATCAAGGGGCTTAAGTCCAATGATAATACAATGGTGATCGTAACCCACGAAATGGGATTTGCCAAGGAGGTTGCAGATAAGGTTGTATTCATTGACAGCGGCAAGATTGTAGAAGCAGGGCCTCCAAAGGAAGTCTTTGAGAATCCAAAGAACGAAAGACTGAAGGAATTCCTTGCAGCGCTGCTGAGAGCATAATATTTGTAAAACATGGCGGAAGTATTTTGCTTCCGTCTTTTTTGATGTGGTTATTGACGTAAGTCGAATATGAATTGTATAATGATATGCATAGATATATGGAAAAAGGGAGAAATAACTATGGCAACAATGGAGATTATAAAATCACTGGTAAAGCTGTTTCTGATGCTTATTCCGGGATTTCTGCTTTCAAAAGCGCATATCATTGATGAACATCAGTCGAAAGGGATATCTGCTGTCATAGTTAATATTACATGGCCGTGCCTGATTGTCATCTCTCTGCAAAGAGAATTTTCCATGGAACTGTGCATGAATATGGGAAGGCTGGTCGTTGTGGCAGTAGCAGCTGTTGTAATTGCCTATGCCCTTGCAAAATTCATGTGCAGAGGCATGAAGATTGAGAGTTCAAAGGCATATATCATTTCCTTCATGCTCATGTTTGGAAACACCGGATTCATGGGTATTCCGGTATGTACAGCGCTTTATGGTGCAGAAGGGACTTTTTATGCTGCACTTCTGGATGCCATCATGGATATCTTTATCTTTACGGTAGGACTTGTATTCATTGAAAAATCCACAGGAGCCCATATCGGAATCAGCATCAAGCATTTTCTGACACCGGGCGTATTTTCCATCGTCATTGGAATCGGGCTTTTCGTTGCAAGAATCATGCTGCCGGATCTCATTGCAGTTCCGCTGCAGACAGTTGGCTCTGCAACAACGCCGCTTGCCATGTTTGTTGTTGGTTTCCAGATTGGAAACATCCCGTTCAGACAGCTGTTTGGAGATAAGAGAATCTATGTCATGTCGGCGCTCAGGCTTCTTGCAATGCCGATCATATTCTTTGCCGGCGTCTATCTCATATTCCCTGAGATCAATCTGTTTGCAAAGGTTGTCATTGTGGAGATGGCGATGCCGGTTGCAGCATGTACAACAATCTATTCCGAACAGTATGGCGGAGATGTGGCATTTGCTACAAAAGGCGTTCTTCTTTCAACCATCATATCCCTTATTACACTTTCCGTATTTGCAGTGCTGGTAGAGCTTATCTAGAGGTGAGACATGGATATTCAAAAGACAATTGCGTCGTTAAAGAGAAACAGATATACGGTTTCATATTTTGATACATTTCAGGAGGCAGCAGAGTATCTGGACAGCCAGATCGATGGAAAAGTTGTCGGTTTTGGTGATTCCAAGACCATGATAAAAATGGAACTCTTTGAAAAGCTTTCAAAGCATAATACGGTATATGATCCAAACCAGAGCGTAGACAATGATGAATTTGTTGCCATTGCAAAGAAGACGCTTGTTACTGACGTATTCCTGACTTCAGTCAATGCCATGAGCGAGACCGGAGAAATGGTAAATATCGACGGCACCGGAAACAGGGTGGCAGGCTCACTCTTTGGACACGACAAGGTATATTTTGTTGTTGGAACAAACAAGATTGCGCCTACACTGGATGAAGCGATATACAGGGCCAGAAATGTTGCAGCGCCCCTCAATTCAAAGAAGTATGACCTTCCAACGCCATGCGTGCAGGTTGGGGGACGATGTTATGACTGCAATCTTCCTGAAAGAATCTGCAATGCCATGGTCATATACTATAAAAAAATGCACGATACCGAGGATATGGAAGTCGTGCTCATCAATGAAGAACTTGGATTTTAAAAACCTGCTCTTTTGAGCAGGTTTTCTGCATGCTATTCAATTCCGTGCCATTTTTCACTGTCTTTATCCCACTCCGGATAATCTTTCAGGTCGAAGGAATACTCCAGACCAAGGTAGCATTTGATCTGCCCTTCTGTGCCGTACAGCGGAGCATATACTGGCCAGATATTGTCATGACCGGATTTTGCGGAGGTGATCAGTCCGGATTTCAGAGATTCCTTGATGTCTGCGGAAAGCTCTTCTTCTTTCATCCAGTCCCCTTTCTTTTCCGTTGTCAGCGCTCTATGATAGATACCGTCATCATCCTTGAAAAGAATATACAGATTTTCAATGTCCGCATTCTCTTCCTTGAATTCTGTAAGGGTCTGAAGCAGCTGGGTATATTCATAATTTGTTTCTTCTATGGAATTCGGATTCAGCTGAATGAGGTAAGATGTGCGGTCTGCCCATTCGCCTTCATTGTCATGGACAAATACAGAGGCAAGTGTCATTGCATCATCTCTGGCTTCTTCCAATGCTTCCGGAACCTTTGGAAGGTCCTTGGCAGGTTCCTTTTCCTTGTCTTTTGAGCAGCCTGTGAACATTGCTGCGGAAATGACCAGTGCAAGCACAAGGCATAATATCTTAAACGTTTTTTTCATGTGAATGTCTCCCTGTATCATGGATTCAAAAGGGCAAATCTGCCGCCCATATTGAATGCTGTAATCGATACCATTTTACCTTACAAAGGGGAGGCTTGCAAGAAGATAAGAAAATATTTTACAGAATCGGGTAAATTCCTTGAAAAAAGCAATAAAAAATGGTTAACTAATTATGTATGAGCATATTGAAAACACAGGAGGTTTTTTATGGATTTTACTCCGGATAAGAAACATGAATTTGTAAGAAAGACAGTTCGTGAGTTTACGCAGAAGGAAGTTGCACCGCTTGCGGCTGAAATAGATAGAAATCACAGATTTCCGTATGAGACAGTAAAAAAGATGGCTGATCTTGGTCTGATGGGCATTCCGTTTCCTACAGAGTATGAGGGTGCCGGTGGTGATTACATGTCCTATGCGATTACCATCGAAGAAATCTCAAAGGCATGCGCTACTACATCTGTTATCATATGTGCACACATGGTAGGTGTTGCACCCATTTATGTCTATGGAACAGAAGAACAGAAGAAGAAATATCTTCCGGATCTCTGCTCCGGAAGAAAACTTGGAGTATTTGCCCTTACAGAAGCATATGGAGGTTCGGATGCAGTAAATCAGCAGACGAAGGCGGAATTCATTGATGGAAGATGGGTGCTCAATGGTGCCAAATGCTTCATTACCAACGGAGAACCAGGAAATGTATATATTGTCATGGCAGCAACTGACAAGTCAAAGGGAAGCCACGGCATTACAGCCTTCATCGTAGAAGATACAGATCCGGGATTTGAAGTCGGCAAGGTAGAAGACAAGATGGGAGTATGCGGTTCCTCCACCACGGACCTGATTTTCACAAACTGCACCATTCCTGAAGACCGGGTGCTGGGAGGCATCGGAAACGGATTCAAGATCGCAATGCAGACACTGGACGGCGGACGCATCGGCATCGGTGCACAGGCAGTAGGTCTGGCGGAGGGTGCCTTCGAAATTGTTGTGGAGCATTTAAAGCAGAGAAAACAGTTTGGAAAACCGCTTTCAAAAATGCAGGGGCTGGCCTTTGAAATGGCAACGCTCCGTTCAAAGATTGAAGGTGTAAAACTCATGGTCTACGAGGCTGCAGATTTCAAGGACCGGGGGCTGGATTTCGGCTTCCATGCAGCCATGGCGAAGTATCTTGCATCAGAAGTTGCGATGGAGGTTACGACAAAATGCGTTCAGTTCATGGGAGGATACGGATACAGCCGTGAATTTCCTGTAGAAAGAATGATGAGAGATGCAAAGGTGACAGAGATCTATGAAGGCACTTCGGAAGTGCAGAAGATTGTCATCTCAGGCAGAATATTCAAGTAGGGAGGAACGGGAATGTCATTTGAAATCATAGTATGTGCAAAACAGGTGCCGGACAGCGATAAAGTGAAAATAGATTTTCAGACAGGGAATCTGATCAGAAGCACAGGAAAGGGTATCATGAACCCGGACGATCAGCATGCCCTGGCGCAGGCACTGGAGATAAAGAAAAAGTTTCAGGATGTCAGAATAACAGTTCTGACCATGGGACCAAAGGAGGCGGAGGATGTATTGTTTGAATGCATCGCAAAGGGTGCTGACCGCGGGTTCCTTTTGTGTGATCAAGCATTTGCCGGAGCAGATACCTGGGCAACGTCGAATACGCTGAAGGCTGCAATGGAAAAACTTGGCGCCTTTGATCTGATACTAACCGGAAGACAGGCCTCTGACGGAGATACGGCGCAGGTCGGACCGCAGCTCGCTGAAAAACTTGGTATTCCTCATGTATCTTACGTGGAAGAGTTTGCGGTTTCGGAAGATCTGAAGCGTGCAGTTATTAAGAAAATGACAAGTGATGGGTATGAACTGGATGAAGTTGCCTTTCCGATGCTCTGCACATGTTCAAAAGAATTGGGAAATCCGGGATATATGACCATGGGAGGCATATTTAAGGAAAAAGACATTATCGTGTGGAATGCTTCAGACCTTGGATTGACTGAGGACCAGGCAGGGCTTTCCGGTTCCTTTACCCAGGTCCTTGGAACATTTGGAATCGCTCCAAAAGAGCAGGGGTTCATGGTCCCGGGAAAAAATGAGTCAGAAAAAGTAAAGGATGTCTTATCCAGACTGAAAGAGACAAAAATAATCTAACAGGAGGAAGCGTGATGAATGAATATGGCGAAATCTGGGTATTTGCAGAACTGAATGACGGGAAGGCTTCCGATGTTACTTTTGAACTTCTGGGAGAAGCACGGAGACTTTCGGCAGATGGAAAAGCGAGCGTCTTTACGGCAGGAACGCAGAAAATGGTAGAAGATGCAGCAGATGAAATCTTCTCCTATGGAGCGGATAGAATCTATGCCAGCTGTTCTCCTCTTCTGGAACAGTATACAGTCGAAGGATATGCAGCAGCTCTTGCAGAGCTGATTCGTGAATACAGACCTGAAATCGTTCTCTTTGGAGCAACCATGACTGGAAGAGATCTTGCACCGAAACTTGCATCGAAGGTGCATACAGGGCTTACTGCAGACTGCACAAGGCTGGATATCTCCACGGAAGAATATCTGGAATATCTTCAGAAGGAGACAACCGCAGATGTATCTTCCATTGATGCAGCAAGGTGCGAAGGGCTTCTCAAAGCGACAAAACCGGCTTTTGGCGGCAATCTTCTTGCTACCATCTACTGTCCGGAGGCAAGGCCGCAGATGGCAAGTGTGAGGCCGGGCGTCTTCGATAAAAAACAGATAGAAGAGAATGGGAATGGAGAAATCATATGGCTGGAGTCTGAAGTTTCCGGCGAGGATATCCATGTGAATATCCGGGAACTTGTAAAAGAAACGAAGCAGGGGACCGTTCTTGCGGATGCAGATGTCATTGTTGCAGGCGGCAGAGGTCTCATGGATGAGGAAGGCTTTGAACTTCTGAAAGAATTTGCTGAAAAAATCGGTGCAGAAGTTGGTGTATCCAGGTCTCTTGTGGACAATGGATGGGCAGATGTGTCCATGCAGATTGGACAGTCCGGCATTACTGTTGCACCAAAACTTTACATGAATTTCGGCATTTCCGGCGTGATTCAGCATACAGCAGGGATCCTTGGATCAGAAGTCATCGTTTCTGTGAATAACGATCCGGATGCTCCAATCTTTGAAGTGTCGGATTATTGCATTGTAGGAGATGCAAAGACGGCGCTCCGGGAATTCATCAAACAGTGGGATGCATGAAAAAGTCAGGGCACATCGCAGGATGTGCCTATTTGATTGCCTTACTGACTGCTTTTGCACTGGAAAAAGCAAATTGCAGATTATATCCTCCCGTATCTCCATCCACATCCAGAATCTCACCGGCAAAGAAGAGTCCCGGATATTTTTTCGATTCCATGGTTTTCAGAGAGATTTCATCCAGAAGGACGCCTCCTTTTGTGACCATGGCTTCACCAAATCCGCCAAGACCGGAAATTTCATAAACATGGCTGGTCAGTCCGCTGGATATTTTTCGGATCTCTTCTCCATCCAGGCTGCTGGCCTTATTTTCACTCTGAATGGACATCTCTTCGAGTAGCGCTTCAGTGAACGAAGCAGGAATGCCGAACAGCTTTGAAATGTAAGTCGAAATCTTTTTCTTTTCCTGCTGATAGCTTTTCTTGATTATTTCAGAGCACTCCTGAGCAGTCATCGGATGGATGAAATTGATTTCCATCTGCATGCCGGCAGATGCATATCTGGATAAATTGATGCATGCGGGACCTGAGAACCCTTTATGCGTCAGGAGAAGGTCATCCACTGTTTCGCCTGCTGCATGGCTTCCGTTTCTGATGGAAACTTTTGCATTCTGAAAAGAGACACCGCTTGCCGTTTTGTATGCGTATCCGTGGACATATAATGGGGCGAGGGCAGGCGTCTGCGGTTTCGTTTCAATGCCCATTTTTTCAAGAAGCATCATGATGGAACCATCGGATCCGGTCTTCGGATAGGATTTTCCTCCGCAGGCCAGAATCAGGACGGGAGTCTGGTACAGACCCTGCTCTGTTTCCAGGATGTATTTTCCGTCTGCATATGCAATGCCTTTCACATGCTCATCCATATGAAGAGTAAAACCCTTCTGCCCGGCGGCTTTTAAGAGTGCATTTAGTATTTCTGAAGCCTTCAGCGACCGGGGAAAGACCTTTCCATCCGGGCGCTCCATGAGCCTGACACCTAGACTTTCCAGAAATTCCATGAGCATGCTGTTGTTTGCGCTGTAGAGAATGCTTCGGATTTTCTTTCCTTTTTCTCCATAGCAGTCTGTAAAATCCTTGATGCTTCCGCCATGGGTAATATTACACTGCCCATTACCAGATAAAAGAAGCTTCAGTCCGGGATGATGGCTGTGGTCGATGATGAGGCCCTTTACCGGATGCTCAGCGGTTGCCGCAGTGAACAGACCTGCCGCTCCGGCACCGACGATGATTCTATCGAATTCCTGCATGTTCTAGTTCCTCCAGTTTTTTTCGGATTTCTTCCCATGGAAAACCGACAACATTGTCATAGCTTCCCTCAAAGCGGTCAACATACCGGCTGAAATACCCCTGGATGGCATAGGCTCCGGCTTTATCGTATGGCTCATCGGTTTCCAGATAGTCTGTCAGCTCTTCCGCTTCATAGGATTTGAAGGTAACGCTTGTAATGCTGGCAAAGGACGTTTTAACGGATGTACCGGCTTTGATGATGGATACACCGGTAATCACATGGTGCGTCTTTCCGGACAGATCCATCAGAATCTTCAATGCATCTTCCTTGTCTTCCGGCTTCCCGATGATATGGTCGGAATAGACGATGGTATCTGCTGCGATCACATACGGATTTTTTGCGAGAAGATCCGGTTCCAGTCTGGAAGCCACATCGGATGCCTTTTTAAATGACAGGAACAGGGGAGTATCCGTCATGCCGTCATGGACCGGGATGTTTTCTTCTATGCTGGAAGGCCTGATAATAGGGTCAAAGCCGTTTTTTCTCATCATTTCAATTCTTCTAGGTGATTTTGATGCTAGTATAATTTCCATATCGGTACCTCATAAAAGGGACTGCATACCATTGGGTATGCAGCCATCATGTTTATTATTCTTCTTTTTCTTCTTCTTCCTCTGTTTCTATGGATTCAATCTCATAGCCTTCTGGTATTTCAACCTTTTCTACATCATCCTGCTCGACTACTATTTTCTTTGTCTTTTTAGTTTTCTTAGTCTTCTTAGTCTTCTTTTTCTTTTCTTCCTTTGGTTTTGCTATGGATTGCTGGGTTCCGTCGACGAAGTATTCACCGTTATATCGTACAACATTGGAAGGGCGGGAAGGAAAGCTTTCTGTTTTGTATTTTTCACAGACCTGTCCCATGACTTTTGACCACAGTCTTGCAGATGCAGCGGAACCTTCCGTCAGCTCGATATTTACGTCATTACCAATCCATACAGCTGCTGTATATTGCGGTGTAAAGCCGCAGAACCAGGCGTCATAGTTGTCGGAGGTTGTTCCTGTTTTACCGGCTACAGGCTGGCTTTGGATTGCTGCTCCGGATGCAATGCCGTTGGTAACGGTTGTTCTCAGAATATCGTCCATGATCCATGCGACGCCTTTATCCAGAACCTTTGTCTGATTGGAGGTGCTTTTCAGAAGAACATCTCCATCACGGTTGAGGACTTCCACATAGGCCGCCGGCTCGTTATATGTGCCGAGATTTGCAAGAGCAGCGTATGCACCTGCCATTTCAAGCGGGGACACACCCTTTGTCATGCCGCCAAGAGCAAGCGCTGCCGCATTCATGTCGTTGACATCGCCTTTCTCAACAACGGTAGTTATGCCGAACTTTTTCAGCTGAGATACGGAAAACTCTGTTCCAACCTCAGAGAAAACCTTAACGGCGCATACATTGACGGACTGCTCGACGCTCTTTCTGAATGTCATCCATCCTCTGTATCCGTTGTACCAGTTCTTTGGCCATGTCTGTCCATTGACCTGCATGGCAGCATCGTGGATATATGAGTTTGCTGTCCAGCATTTTCCATAACTGGAGTGATTCTTTCCTTTTTCAAAATCGTAATTGAAATGCTGTCTTCCATCTTCATTGACTGCCTGCTGCAGTGCAGCAGAATAAACGGCAAGAGGCTTGATGGATGAACCAGGCTGTCTTGGGTTTGTTGAACGATTGTAAAGAAGTCTTCCGGATGAGCCTCTTCCGCCAATCATTGCTTTGATCTGTCCGGAATCGTTATCCAGAATAACCATTGCAAACTGCGGCTGACTGATTTCCTGTCTTAATGAATATGTTGTGGAATTCAAAACAATGTCGCTGCCGTCCTTTTTGAAGAAATCCGGTTTTTTCTCAAAGAATTCGGCAGATATGAGAAGGTTTCCTTTCTCTGTAATGGATTTGTATTTTGAATCTATGGAGATAACGCCGCCTTCAATGGTATAGAAACGTCCGTTTTCTCTCTTATACATGTTCTTGAATTCCAGATTACAGTCTGATTTATCTCCGTTCTGTACCGCATAGATGTTCAGTCTGTGTCCTTTGCGGATGATCAGAGAACCGTCTTTCTTCCATTTGTATTCCCCTTCATGAAGTCTGAAGTTTCCATCGTTATCGAAGAAGTTGTAATAGGAATACAAAACGATGGAGCCATTGTTGACAATGTTTCCGTAACCATCCATTCGAAGATTGGCTGTTCCAGGGAAGTTTGAAGAATCGGCATATTCCTTTTCCACCACTTCCTGCGCTTTGGTATCCAGAGTCGTATAAATCTTAAGACCGCCATTATATATCAGTTCCCTTGCTTCTTCTTCTGTCATGTCATCCTGCTCCGAAAGGTCGGCAATGACTTTGTTGACTACATAGTCAGTGAAATAGGAAGCAAAAGTGGAAGAGGATGAATGGGAGAGTTTGATTCTCTTCTTCAGACTCTTTTTTAACGCCTTATCTCTCTGTTCGTGGGTAATATATCCCTGTTCGCACATGAACTTGAGAATCGTATTGCGCCGGTCCTGAGACACCTTTCCGTTATAGTAGTAGATCCAGTCGTTGTCTGACTGAATGACATTCTTATCATCCGTGTCGATGGAGCCTTTTTCATATCTGAGCACCAGGGCATTGTTGGTAGGAGACTGGGGGATGGCAGCCAGTGCTGCACATTCAATCAGTGTCAGATCCTTCACATCTTTTGAGAAGTATGCCTGTGATGCTGCTTGAATTCCGTAGCAGCCGTAACCCAGACTGATGGTATTGAGATATGCTTCAATAATCTGCTGTTTGGTGAGCTGCCGCTCGAGACAGACGGTGTAGTATGCTTCCTTGATTTTTCGGGTAAGGGAACGCTCATTTGTCAGGTAGACATTTCTCGCAAGCTGCTGCGTGATGGTGCTGGTACCGCTGATCTGCCCGCCTCCGAAAACGCTTTCCTTAATGGCACCGAATATTCGTATGATATTAAATCCGTGATGCTTCCAGAATGTCTTATCCTCGATGGAGACGATTGCGTTAATCATGTTCTCCGGAATATCATCGTATTCCACAATCTGACGGTTTCCCTCACCACCGGAGTATACATTTCCGATTTCATTTCCAATGTCATCGTAGAGGGTTGAACTCTCGTTGATCTGACTGTAGATATGATTTGGATCAATTTTTGGAGCAGATGCAATGACAACTGCTGAATATATGATGCCTATGATGATGAAAGCAAGCAATGCAAAGAATGCAGCTTTGAAAGCTTTCTTGATTTTCTGTCGTTTACCAACAGGTCTGGCATGTTCCTGACCTTCTGTTTTTATTCTGCTTTTCTTTCCACGTCTCTGTGGAACATCTTCGTTTTTTTTGTTCGCCAAGGTAACACCACCTTTCCATACATACATAAATAAATATTACCATATAATTGTGCAAAAAGAAAGAAAATATACACGATTTTGATGTGAAAAGGACTTGATGCACAAGATGTATTAATGGTAAAATATGGTAATTGGGAATACGTTCTGAATCATTTCATGAGAAGACCAATTATTTTTGTTACTTCACTTCTCATCCTATGCATACTTTTATTTGACCTTTCGTTTGGATATACGGAAGATCTGATGGAGCAGCATGCCGGAAATACAGTTTCCATTACTGGAAAGATTGAAAAGGCTACCATGAAAGATGAGGAGTATTACCAGATTGTTCTCAGCGATATCCTGCTGGAAAACGGGACCGCCTACGGCCGGCGCGTTCTGGTTTACGTATATTCTCATGTTGACGACTATCTGTATCTGGACGGGTCATATGTTACAGTTTCCGGGGAAGTGGAGATTCCGGCAGAGAAGAAGAATCCAAACTGCTTTGATTACAGAAAGCATCTGAAATCCATTGGAATACGTACAGTATTAAAAGCAGACAGAATTATTGCTGTAAAGCCGGCCGGGAAATTGAGAAGAAGTCTTTGCAGAGTGCGTGGAGATGTCATCACACTTCTCAACAAAGAGGTCGGAGGCGACCGGGCAGGCATCATCATCGGCATGCTGTTTGGAGACAAGTCCTACATATCTGAAGATTCCATGGAAATGTTTCAGAAGGGAGGCACAGCGCACATTCTGGCTGTCAGCGGTCTTCATATCGGCATCCTGTACGGCTTTCTCATCCGGTTCAGAAAAAAGAAAAGAAGCCTTCCCCATGATGCGGCTGTTGCAGCTTTTCTGCTGATGTATAGCGCCCTATGCTGGTTTACTGCATCGGTCATGCGGGCAGTTCTCATGATTTTCATCCATATGGCGGCGGAGCATCTGAACAGAAGATATGATTTTACCTGCTCCATCTGTACGGCCATGATCATTCTTCTTGTCATCCAGCCGTATCAGATATATAACACAGGCTTTCAGATGTCTTTTCTTGCGGCATTTACCCTTGCAGTGATTCTTCCTGCTGTAGGGAAGAAGATAAAAGGAATGATGCTGCCCATCGTATCAATACAGATCGGGATGCTTCCATATATTGCATATACCTTCAACTATGTTTCCCTGGCGGCACTGATCGGCAATATTCCCATTGCATTTCTGTCGTCTCTCATAATTCCGGCTGGTGTACTTCTGCTGTTTCTGTCTGCGATTGGAGCAGGGGCTCCCGTGGCGCAGATGCTGGGCTTTCTTGCAGATGTTCTCATGAAATGCAATGAACTGACCTATGCAGGCGGCATTCTGACTTTTGACTGCATCAGTCCGCCGCTTTTTCTCGTGATTTTTACCTATGCAGCATTATTCTTTTTCCTGTCGGAAAGCGGGAAGATTGCGAGAATAAGAAATAACAGAAAAGTCATGGGCAGCGCAATACTTTTAGCCATGCTTTTTTCGGCTGTGGCATATCTTATTTCTGCAGATCATTATGGAGGATGTGAATATACCTTTGTGGATGTGGGGCAGGGAGACTGCCTTCATGTTTCGGAAGCAGGGATGGATATACTCATAGATGGCGGAGGAAGTGCTTCATATAACGTGGGAGAAAAAACGCTAAAACCTTATCTTTTAAAAAACGGAACGGGGCATGTTGACCTTGCCATTGCAACCCATCTGCATACCGACCATTTTCAGGGCATATGCGAACTCTCCCGGTGTTATCCGATAAAAACGTTGGCGGTATATGCAGGAGAGCAGGAAAAGGAAGATGAAATCCGAAGCAGATGCAGGGCTGAGCATATCATATATCTTGAAAAAGGAGACATCATCTCTCTTGGAAAGCATGGGACCATTTCCATTCTTGCGCCGGAAGAAGGCAGCAGAGGAGATGATGCGGATGAAAATGCCAGAAGCCTGGTGGTAAAGATAGAAATTGATGGGGTTTCTGTCATGATGACAGGAGATATTGACGAAAATGGTGAAAGAAAAGTGATATCCGGAAACAGCCAGAAGGATCTTTCATGCAGAATTTTGAAAATTGCCCATCATGGAAGCCATTACAGTTCGAGTCAGGAATTCCTGCAGACAGTCCGTCCCGGAATCGCCATTATTTCTGTCGGAAAAAACACCTACGGCCACCCGTCTCCTGAGACATTAGAGAGATTAGAGGGAAACAATATTCCATATTATAGAACAGATGAACAAGGAGCCATAGGGATTGACGTGGATGGGAAAAAGGTGAAGACGATGAAATGACCTGTCTGATCCGGAAGTGGATATTGCGCAGGCATGCATGGATAAAGTAGAATAAAAGAAGGAAGAGAGCGGTAAAGCAGAAAGGAAAGAAAATGGAACTTCTGATATGGTATCTGACTGGTATGAACGTAATCACATTTCTGGTATATGTGCTGGATAAAAGAAAGGCTAGAAAAGGGGCGTGGAGAACCCGTGAATCTGTGCTGATTCTTCTTGCTTTCGCAGGCGGCTCCGTCGGAGCGCTACTGGGAATGCATGTAGCACATCATAAAACGAATAAGATGAAATTCCGGATTGGAATCCCGTGCATTCTGCTGCTGCAGATTGCGGCAGCGATTCTTACTTTCCTGTATTACCGGGGAGGTGCCGGTCTTCTGTAATCATTGAGTCTGCAAGCAGGCTCTTTTTTTGCGTGTTTTATGATGAATAATAATATGGAGATTCCGTGTTTTTCATTGATATATCGGGCATTATATAGTATACTCTAATATGTATAATTGCGTGAAAGGAAAAGTAAATGATTGAATTTACAAATGTGACGAAAAAATATAACAAGAATATCGGTATAGAAAATGTATCGGTTCATATAAAACCGGGTGAGTTTGTTTTTCTTGTTGGACCAAGCGGAGCGGGAAAATCCACCTTTATTAAGCTGATCATGAAGGAGATCAATCCGACTTCCGGCAGTATCAAGGTCAGAGGAAAAGAAATTACAAACATGCCAAACAGGGAGATTCCGCAGCTCAGAAGAAAGATCGGAATGGTATTTCAGGATTTCAGACTGCTTCCAAAGAAAACGGTATATGAAAATGTTGCCTTTGCCATGGAAGTCATCCATAGAACACCAAGGTCCATCCGAAGACATGTGCCGCAGGCACTGGAACTGGTTGGAATCAGCGATAAGGTGAACAGATATCCGGATGAACTCTCTGCAGGAGAACAGCAGAGAGTTGCCATCGCAAGAGCAATCATAAACAATCCGAGAGTTCTGATAGCGGATGAGCCGACAGGCAATCTGGATCCGGATACTGCATGGGAAATCATGCAGCTGCTGGAAGAAATCAATAAAAAGGGAACGACAATTGTCATGGTTACCCATTCCAAGGATATTGTCGACCGGATGAAGAAGAGAGTAATTGCCATTGAAGAAGGTCATATCACCCGTGATGATATCGGGGTATATGAATCTTCTGTTGAAGTGGACATGGAACAGGAAGATGAATGGGCAGGGGGTCTGGCTGATTAATTATGAGAACTCTGATATATACAATTAAACAGGGCTTCAGCCAGATTTTCAGAAATGGTCCCATGAGTGTGGCATCTGTATTTTCCATTACGGCGATGCTGCTCATTCTTGGCGTATTCTTTGTTCTGGTAGTGAATATTAACATGCTTACAGATTCTGTAAGATCAGATTATGATACAATTGAAGTCTTTATGGATGAAGAATCGGATACCACACAGGTAAAGGAAATCATGAATTCCATGAAGGCGGAGGAGGGCGTAAGCTCCGTAACATATAGAAGCAAAGAAGAAGCACTGAAGATTCTGCAGGATTCGTGGGGAGACCAGGGTTATCTTCTGGAAGATCTGGAGGAGAATCCGCTGCCGGATTCTGTAGTGATACAGATCGATGACATACAAAAGGCAAAGGATATTGCAGCGAAGGCCCAGACCTTTAATGGCATCGAGCAGGTAAACTATTATAAAGATACCGTTGAGAAAATCATGAAGGTGACAGACTTCATTGAATTAGCTGCCATCGTTATCATGATATTTCTGATCATTGTTTCCATTGTGGTTGTTGCAAATACTGTAAAACTGACAGTTTTCGCCAGAGGAGATGAAATAGGAATCATGAAATATGTCGGTGCTACCAACTGGTTTGTAAGAGGACCATTCCTGGTAGAAGGCGTTGTCATAGGATTTTTCTCTGCTGCGGTTGCAATAGCTGCCATGGGATTTGCATATTCCAAGCTGGTTGCCGGCATCGGAGAGGACATGATGATCATGCTTTCGACGCCGATGGTGCCTGTGGAATTTTTCATTCAGAACATTATCATTATCTTCATTTCACTGGGAGTCAGCATTGGCGCCTGCGGAAGCATCATATCCATGAGACGTTTCCTGGATGTGTAAGGAGGGCATATGAGAAAAAGAAAAATCTTGTTGCTATCCATCAGCTTTCTGATCATGTTTTCCCTCTGCTTTACAGCATCCGTTTACGGGGAATCGCTGACGGATGTGAACAATCAGATCAATGAAAAGAAAACGGAGCTTCAGAAGGGACAGGAGGAAGAATCTGAAGTAAAGGGCGAGATTGATGAGATGAATCAGAAAATCAATCAGGTACAGGACGAGATTGATGAAATTCAGAGCAATATCAACAATACGCAGGTTCAGATTGATGCCGCGCAGAAAAACCTTATAACGCTTCAGAAAAAAATGAAGAAGCAGAAACAGGATCTCAACAAGCGGCTCAGAACAATATACATGAATGATAATACAACTTTCATCGAAGTCATCATCAATTCTGACAGCATTTCAGATTTCATGGTTAATCTTGAACTTTTGAAGCGGATTCACAAAGCAGACAAGGACCTTGTAGTATCACTGGAAGACCAGCATGAAAAAATTGAAAATGAGAAAAGAGACCTGAATTCCCTGAAGGCTTCTCTGGAAGCCAGCCAGCAATCCGTCCAGGAAAAGAAAGCTTCTCTGGATGCCGACAAAGCTGTACTGAATGAAAAAGCAGCGAGCATCAGTGCTTCAAACCAAGAAACGAAAGAGGAAATCGGCGCGCTGGAAGAGGAAGCCAACAGACTGACGCAGGAAATACAGGCGATGAATGCTGCAAAATCCTCATCCGGAGAATCTGCAGATACATCCTATACATATACGGGGGGAATGAGCTGGCCTTGCTCAGGTTCCGTATCCTGTGAATATGGATATAGAAACTGCCCATATCACGGATATGAGCTCCATACCGGAATGGATATTGCTGTGAGGACAGGCACCCCAATTTATGCAGCAGCATCTGGCACTGTTGTTCAGGCTTACTATAATTCATCCTATGGAAACATGGTGCTCATCGATAACGGCGGTGGAATCCATACGCTTTACGCACATAACAGCAGACTTGCAGTATCCTCGGGACAAAAAGTTTCAAAGGGTCAGGTCATCGCATATGCCGGAAGTACAGGAAATTCGACCGGACCCCATTGCCATTTTGAAGTCAGAAAGAATGGACAGCCTGTGAATCCTAGGAAATATTTAGGTTAGAGTATATGAAAGAGATTAGTCCAATTGTCCGATCGCTTTTAAAGCAGCGGGGAATAGAAACAACAGAAGAGATGGAAGAGTTTCTCAGTCCTTCTCCGAAGAGGACATATGATCCTTTTCTGATGAAGAACATGCGGGAAGGCGTGGATCTCCTGCTGAAAAGCATTGAAGAAGGAAAGAAAATCTGCATCTATGGAGATTATGATGCGGACGGCATTACTTCAGTCGCAATCATGATGCAGGTGCTTTCGCAGCTGACACCGAGTATCATCTACTATATTCCATCCCGCTTTGACGAAGGATACGGACTGAACATGGAAGCAATCGACAGTATCAGGCAGCAGCAGGTCGAACTGATTCTGACTGTTGACTGCGGGAGCGTTTCATACAAAGAAGTAGAATATGCCCGGCAGTGCGGCATGGAAGTGATTGTAACAGATCATCACAACATTGATGACGTGCGTGCGGACTGCATACTGATCAATCCGAAACAGGAAGACTGTGCATATCCATTTAAGGGACTGGCAGGCTGCGGTGTTGTTTTTAAATTCATATGCGCGCTGCAGCAGACAGCAGGTCTGGATAGAAAAATCATCCGGGAGATTTTGGATCTTGTCGCCATCGGTACGGTTGGAGATATTGTTCCTCTGGTGGATGAGAACAGAACACTTGTGAAATACGGACTGAAGGCTCTCAGAAGTTCGGAACGGATTGGTCTTAGAAAACTTTTTGAAGGACTGGGCATAGAACAGAAGACTGTAACAGAGGAAAATCTGGCATATATGGTTGTTCCGCATCTGAATGCAGCCGGAAGGATGAAGGATGCGGACCTTGGAGCCGAGATTCTTTTATCTGAAAGTGCAGCCGGAGCAGAAGCCGGCGTGCAGGAACTCATCAGTCGAAACATGGACCGCAGAAGATTTCAGGATGATGCATACAGAAGATGTGTGGATATTGTTGAAAACAGTCTGAAGGATAAAAAATTTCTGATGATCCGGTGTGAAGATGCACATGAGGGCATTACCGGCATTGTAGCCGGAAAACTGAAAGAAAAATACAACAAGCCGGTTGCGATTGTTACGCCGGCAGGAGATTATCTCAAAGGAACCGGGAGAAGCATACCGAAAATTGATCTATATAACGTCCTGAAACAGCAGCAGGACTGCTTTGAAAAATTCGGCGGTCATGCAGGTGCCTGCGGATTTACCTTGCGTGAAAAGAATTTTGCACAAGTGGCAGATGCATTGGATGCAACAGTAAGTGAAATGCTCGCGGATGACCCGGAACTTCTGGAGATGGAAGAAAAAACAGACATGAAGCTTCAGGTCTCAGACATCAGCCTGGAGACATACCGGGGGATTGAACTCCTTGCACCATTTGGACAGAGCAATGAAAAACCTGTCTTTGAAGTACATGCAGATAGAATTGGAGACATATTCTACATGGGAAATGAATCCCAGCATGCCAGGTTCAATGCCTATGACCGGTCCGGGAGAAAAGTAAAGTGCGTACTGTTTAACAAGGCAGGAACGTTCAGAGATAAACTGGTGAATAATGCGGAGGTTGTACTTCAGGGTACAATGGATAAACAGATATGGAAAGAAACAACAACAATACAGATGATAGTAAACAGAATAATATGATGCAGCAGGCGAAGAAGAAAAAACGCAGAATGAGCGGCGGGCAGAAGATTACAATTGGCATTCTTTCAGGACTCATTGCAGGAATTTTTGCCATGTGGATTACATATGCCGGAATGGGCCAGTCCATGATGGTAAGCAAATCGGATTATGACAGATTTGTGAAAGCGGAATCCATTTACAGCAGCATTCAGAACTCCTACTATACCGATGTGAATGAGGAAGAACTCACAACCGGCATGTATAAGGGAATTGTGGAAGGTCTGAATGATCCATATTCTGCATATATGACAGATGAAGAATACAAGCTGCTGTGCGAAGAGATGGAAGGACAGTTTGTGGGAATCGGGGTTGTCATTACCATAAACGATAACGAGCAGATCGAAATCGTATCTGTCATGGATGGTTCTCCTGCAAAGAAAGCCGGGCTTGAGCCGGGAGATATCATCAACCGTGTGGATGGCACAGAATTCAAGACACTGGAGGAGGCAACAAAGCATCTGAAGGGAAAACAGGATACTGAGGTCCAGGTGGAGTATCTCAGAGATAAGAAGGCAAAGACTGTTTCCATCAAGAGATCGGAAATAAAGACAGTATCTGTTACTTCCAAGGTTCTAAAGGAACATATCGGATATATAGATATTACGGAATTCATTACCGGCACGGGCAGTGATTTTAAGAAGGAACTGGATAAGCTGGAAAAGAATAAGGACCTTGACGGGCTGATCATAGATTTAAGAGCGAATGGCGGCGGCCTTGTACAGGAATCCCTGGATATCGCGGATGAACTTCTGGATGAAAGCGTCATAGTATGTTATCTGGATAACAAGGGGAATAAGACATACAGCCGGGCAAAAGACGGAAAGACGAAACTGAAGTATGTGCTTCTGGTAGATGAAGGAACGGCAAGCGCTTCGGAAATCCTTACAGCGGCAATCAAGGATAATAAAGGTGGAAAGATTGTTGGAACAAAGACCTTTGGGAAGGGAATCATCCAGCAGACGCAGGTGCTCGATGACGGTTCCGCATTGAAACTGACAGTGATGCAGTATCTTTCACCGAATGGAACGGAAATACACAAAAAAGGCATCGAACCGGATTATGTTGTGGAGAATGAGGAAGATTCCTCAAAGGATGCACAGCTGAAAAAAGCAATGGATCTGCTGTCAGATTAATGAAAGCCTGTTTCATTGCATTGAAAGAATTGAAATATATTCTGACTGAAAGGAGAGCAGTAATATGGCTTATGATTCAAAGCTGAAACGAGAAGATATCGATGAACTTTTCCAGGCGATTCTTCTTCTTGAAAATGAAGAGGAATGCTACAGATTCTTTGAAGATGTCTGTACAATTAATGAACTTCATGCAATTGCACAGAGGCTGCAGGTTGCAAAACTTCTGTCGCAGAAGAAGACATATGGGGAGATTGAGGAACTGACAAAAGCATCTACTGCTACCATCAGTAGAATCAATAAATGTCTTGTCTATGGAGCAGATGGATACAAGACGATTCTATCCAGGATGGAGGAAAACGAATAATAGGTTCGGTTTTCAAGTTGCTACTTCAAGGGGAGTAGTGTATAATTATTGTAGTATTAAAGGAGGAAAAGATAGATATGGTGAAATTACTGATTGGCGCGAAAGGAAGCGGCAAGACAAAAGTATTAATAGATGAAGCCAATGGAGCGATTGAAACAGCAAAGGGCAATCTGGTATTCATTACAAAAGACCAGAGCCTGATGTATGACATTAAATATTTCATCAGAGTCATCTGCATGGCTGATTATTCCGGCATTACAAACATTGATGAATATATCGGCTTCATTTATGGAATCATTTCAGGCGACCATGATCTGGAGACAATATACATGGATGGAATATTAAAGCTTGCAGATATTTCGCTTGAGGATATTCCTGAATTTATCAATCGATTAAAAGCAATATCTGAGCTCTACGAAGTGAACTTTGTTGCCGGTCTCAGTGCAGATAGAGATGAACTGGACGGCGTTGATTTCGAAGGCGTAGAATTAATCAAATAGCGGCGATACATGTAACAGACGGTGGTAACATCGTCTTTTGCTCGTTTTAGAAGAAGGCGAAGGAATGAAAAAGGTTTATGGCTTTGTATTTCTGACGGCATTTCTCTTTGCTACCATGGAAGTATCTCTGAAGATTGCAGGAGCGGACATGGATCCTTTTCAGCTGACATTCCTCAGATTCTTTTTTGGAGGGCTGATGCTTCTGCCTCTAGGAATTAGGGAAATGCGCCAGAAAAATGTGGTATTAAAGATGAAGGACTGGCTGTTTCTTCTGCTTGTCGGAATCACAGGAATACCGGTATCCATGCTTCTGTTTCAGCTGGGTGTAATGGACTGTAACGCATCCACTGCGTCGGTCATTATCTGTATCAATCCAATGTTTACGATGGTATTTGCCCATTTCATTCTGAATGAAAGAATGAACAGACAGAAAGCAGCGGTCATTGCGCTTGGAATCAGCGGTATTATTCTGATGATCCGGCCGTGGGATATCCAGATGGGAAACAGCAGGATTGGCATGGTATATATGCTGCTGGCAGCGGTTACCTTTGGTCTTTATACATGCCTGGGGAAAATCAGCACATCGAAAATGGGTGTATTCTCTCAGACCAGTTTCTCTTTCATTCTAGGGTCTCTGGTTCTGATGATAATGATTCTTGTGACCGGAAGGCCTGTTTTTGCAGGAATCATGGAGAACTGGATGATTGTTTCCTATACGAGCATCTTTGTGACAGGTCTTGGATATCTTTCATATTTCATGGCAATCAGATATTCAGATGCTGTCACAGGTTCCATTGCATTCCTTCTGAAGCCTGCCATGGCACCTGTGATTGCAGTCATTGTGCTCCATGAACAGATCTTATGGAATACGGTTCTGGGAATCATATTTGTGCTTGCAGCATCCATGTTCAATATCTATGTGCAGAGAAGAGCGGCAGCAAGAGCGCTTGCAGTATTGCCGGATGATGAGGAAAACAGAAATGAAGATGAATCAGATATATGATATTCTTGAACAGAATGCACCCGGACACATCGGCAGATTCCGGGAGTTTTCTGTCCTGATTCCTCTTGTGGAACGTGAAGATGATGTTCATGTTCTGTATCAGGTGAGGGGAACGGAAATCAAGAGACAGCCCGGTGAGATATCATTTCCGGGAGGCGCAAGAGAGGAAAATGAAAGCTATCTGAAGTGCGCCATCCGTGAAACCTGCGAAGAATTGAATCTTTCGGAAAAGGATATCACTGATGTGCGCGATGTGGCCATCCATCATACATGGAGGGGAGACCATATTCATATTTTTGCCGGAAAAATCTCCAGCAAAGCGGTAGACCGTTTTCAGCCGAATGTTGAGGTTTCCGAAATCTTTGAGGTTCCCATGGAATTTTTCATGGAATATGAGCCCGAAATACATATGGCATCTGCCCGCCCCGGTTTTGAAGACGGATTTGATGAAAGCATTTTAGGGTTTCCCGATGGATATCCATGGGGGAGGCTGCAGTCTGAACAGCCGATGTATTATTTTCAGGGCAGAATCATATGGGGCATTACAGGAAGAATTACCAGGTATTTTATCGATCTTTTTACGAAAAAGGTGAAGTAACATGAAAAAAATCATACTGCTTGCATCTGTTATTCTCTGCATTCTGTTTGCAGCCTGCGGAGAGGCTGACGAGCATTCCGTTACTTTTGAACTGGAACAGGATCCATCTCTGGATTTTGAATGGAAAGTGGTTCAGTCGGAGGAACTGTTCGATGTTTCTACGGAAGTTGTAGAGGAAGAAAAGGGTGGCAAGAAGATTGAAAAGAAGATTGTCACCCTGCATCCAAAGGAAGCAGGTCTCATAACGGTTTCGTTGCTGTATTCCAGACCGGAAGAGGAATATGCAAGGAATGAATATGTCTATGCTTTTATCATCAATGATGATCTGAGCATCACAAGCGGTGAAAAAACAGGAGGCGGTCCTTCTGCGCTGATTCAGTAGAATTCACCGAATATACACAGGAATGACGAACGGATATCATATGGGAGAGGTAGGATATAACCGTGATAAGAAATAACCTCTCCTTTCTAAATGAATGACTTGTGTGTGTTTTATTTGAGAAAGACCTGAAAAGGTCTTTCTCTTTTTGTGGTATAATGGGAATGGAATAAGGAAGAGATGGAGTAGGATATGCTTTTTAAAAAAGAGAAAAAACACATATGGTATGCCTGCTATGGCTCCAATCTTTCTGCAGAGCGTTTCACCTCCTATATTCAGGGAGGAATCTGCAGATTCAATGGAAAAGAATATGCAGGCTGCAGAGACCGCTCGGGATGGCTGGCCAGCGAAAAGGCATTTTTTCCGGGGGAGATCTATTTCGGAAATGAAAGCGCAACCTGGGCTGGCGGCGGCGTGGCATTTTTTGATCCTGAGGGAACGGAAGAAGTTCTGATGCGCCTGTATAAAATAACATATGAACAGTTTCTGGACGTTCAGGTCCAGGAGGGAACCAGTCCGAACTGGTACGGAAGAAAAGTTCTTCTTGGAAAGCATCCGGACGGATGCAGAATATATACAATGACTTCCGAAGAAAGACGGCCGCAGAATCCGCCGGATCAGTCCTATTACCATGTGATACATGATGCTCTTTCTGATGAACTTGCCATGGGAAAAGAATGGACAGATGAATATATGGAGAAATGGAAGAGATGAAACAGATCAATCTTTTGCGAGAACTGAATGTAATGAACAGAGACGATGGTGAAGCTTTTACAGTTGGGCACCGGCTGAACAGAATAGATAAACTTCTGAAGAAAACATCATATGAGCATACATATGATGGGACTCTGTTTCGCATCTATTCCCGATGCCCCTTGGAAAGCCTGGGTGAAATAATCGTCATATCTTCTCACATAGATGTGCATAAAAACATTTCCAGGTGTTACTCATTGGAAGAAGGCGAATTCCTGCATGGCACCTATGATAATTCCATTACGAATGCAGCGCTGATTCACCTGATGATGGAGGAGAGACTGCCAGACCATGTGATTGCAGCCTTTACAGGCGATGAAGAATATGAAATGGGGGGCGCCATCAGTCTTTGTGAATATCTGTGGAAAAAGAAGATTCCTTTTAAATCCATTGTTCTGGATGTAACTTTTGAAGGCTGGGAGAATGCCATGTTCACCATTGAAAACAATCTGTGGAGCGATGCATATGGAAGATGTGCATGCCGGGCTGCAGAAAAGACAGGGCTCCCATGGATGTTTGCAGCCTATGATCTGAAACATCTTCCGGAATATGTTCCGGCTGCAATTGTTTCAGAATATGAAAGCGAAGAAGATGAAACATGGACCTATGATCAATATGGTGTGGAATCCTTCAGCTTCTGCATTCCGACTGCGGGAGAAATGCATGGCAATGAAGGACTGCATGTCCGGAAAAAGGTTTTTGACGGATATATACGTGCACTGGAAATGGTGGCAAATGAATTGGGAAATGCAAAAGAAAAGAGGTAATTGCAAATGGAATTTTTTGAATTATATAATGGCGTGAAGATGCCTGCAGCCGGCCTTGGTACATTCAGAACCAGCGGAAAAATGACCGAGGATGCAGTTTTTACTGCTTTGAAAAACGGCTGCCGGCTGATTGATACAGCGCAGGCCTACGACAATGAAGAGTATGTTGGTAAGGCAATCGGGGACAGCAAAGTTCCAAGAGATGAAATCTTTCTTGTTACAAAGGTGAACTTTGACAGATATGAGGACGCCTATGAATCCGTGGTTGAGAGCATGGAAAAACTGGGCGCAGAATACATCGACCTAGTGCTCCTCCACTGGCCGTTTGGCAATTACTACAAGGCATGGAGAGACCTCGAGATGCTATACAAAGAAGGTAAGGTCCGTGCAATCGGAGTATCCAATTTTAATCCGGACCGCCTGGTGGACCTCATCAAGTTCAATGAAATTGCTCCGATGGTTAATCAGGTGGAGACAAATCTCCATTGCCAGAGAACAGAGGCCCATGCATGGATGGAAAAATACAAGGTGCAGCATATGGGATATTGTCCGCTGGGTCAGGGGGCAGCGGAACTGTTTGAAGAGAAGGCCGTTCTTGCTGCAGCCAAGGCGCATGATGTGAGCCCTGCACAGGTGATGCTGCGGTTTCTGTTCCAGAAGGAAGTCTGCACCATCCCGAAGAGCGTCCGGGAAGACCGGATGCGGGAAAACATGGATATTTTTGGATTTGTTCTTTCGGAAGAGGAAATGTATGCATTATCTGCACTTGACCGGAATGCTCCAAAGATTGGGAATCCGCAGACGCCGGAGAAGGTTGAATTTGCCATGACATGGATTGGAAAGGAATAGGTAGTGTCAAATAGGTTATGAAAACACCGGGCAAAGAAAAATGCCCTGAATTGTACTTTGAATAGTAAATAGTAGAGCTTTCAGAGCGGAGCTGCCACCCTTGACAGCGCACCGGGTCAATGCTGAACAGGCCTCAC
>JAZRWY010000016.1:0-13106 GCA_045599945.1 Anaerovoracaceae bacterium
GAATATTACCTCCTTGATTTCATGATATGCGGTTGGCCGACCACATTCATCTTATCACAGGAGGTTTTATTTTGCTTGAAGCTAAAGCTTTTTTATTCTCACCTGCATAGCAGGTGGATTATTCACGCTAAAGCAACACATAAAAAAGCACGCAGACAACTGTCTGTGTGCTTATGTTTTCATGTCAAGTGGGTCAGATTCCCATGTTTTTATTTATTTTTCAGTTCTTCAAGATAATCATTCAGTTCCGAATTCTTTACGCTGGTAATAAACATGTGGCCCGGTGAATGTGTAATGACAAATGGAAGTTTTGCATTCTCTATTGCGGCCTGAGGAGTTACTCCGCAAGGCCAGAATACAGTAATTTCACCGTCATGGATATCTACTGCATCACCATAATCCGGCTTCATGACGTCCTGAATGCCGATTTCAGAGGCATCTCCCATGTGAAGCGGCGCTCCATGAACGTTCGGCATTTTCACAGTGATATCATAGGCCTTCTGTGCATTTTCCGGAGTCATCGGTCTCATGGAACATACAGTCGGACCATAGAACGGACCCGCCTTCTTTGTCGGAACATTTGTCTTATACATCGGCACATTCCTGCCCTGTGCAATATGTCTTACTTCAATGCCTTCTCTGATGAGTGCTTCTTCAAAGGAGAAACTGCATCCGATCAGGAATCCGACAAAATCTTCCTGCCAAAGATCGCTGACATCTCTTCTCTTCTCTGTCAGTTCTCCATTCCTGTAGATATAGTATTCGGGGATGTCTGTTGCAATGTTTCCGCCTTCTCCCATTGCATGGGTCATCGGATTTCCTCTGACAATCTCCAGCACCGGACATGGGAACGGATTCAGTCTGCAGAATTCCTCAAAATCCTTTGCGTATTCTTCCGGAAGGATTACCAGGTTTGCCTGGGCATATCCTGCAGCCATTCCCGAAGTCGGAAATGTGATTTCCTGATTTCTGATTCTTTCTCTTACTTCTTTTGGATCCATATTGATATATGGAGTGATATCAAAATTTGCCATATGTACCTCCTCTAGATTTCTTCGATGGCCACCTCATATTCAATGCCGTCGATGGTAAATACGTACTGTTTTCCCGGCCCGAAGCTCTCACCCTCCTTCAGAACTCCGCTTTCCTTTTCAGGCTCTTTTGCCACCGGTTCATCAAGCTTGTCAAATTCTGCTTCGAGTCTTTCAAGCTCGTGAATGTAATCAATGTATTCCTGCTGAGCAGTTTCGATGTCCGTCTTTTCAAAGCTGATTCTGTCTCCCACCTTCAGCTGTGCAACAAGGGGCATGTCCACATTGATGATTGTTGCAATCTTCGTATATCCGCCTACAGTCTGCCTGTCTGAAAGCATGATGATAGGTTCGCCGCTGTCAGGAACCTGGATTGCTCCAAAGGAAATTCCATCAGACAAAATGTTGGCATCTGTCTTGTGCTCAATCTTAGGACCTGTAGTTCTTACGCCCATTCTGTCGAACTTATCTGTTACCGTATATTCCTCTGAAAGAAATGTCGCAACGCCCTTGTCTGTAAAATAGTCGTCCTGAGGTCCCATGAGAACTCTTACCTTGGCACTTGTTCCAAAGATCTGCGGCTCGATGAAACGCTTCTCCATGTTCGGAAGCACCTTATTCGGTTCCTTCAGTTTGATCTCATCGCCGTTCCCCAGTCTTCTTCCTTCATATCCGCCGATTCCGGCCTTATAGTATGTGGACTTGCTTCCCATTACCTCCGGAATGTCCATGCCGCCTGCAAAGGCGATATATGCTCTGCATCCCGATTTGATCATTCGCATGGATATTTCATCGCCTGCCTTAATCTGCACAGCCCGATACATGGGCATCGGTTTTTCGTTTAAAAGGGGCATCAGATCAGCGCCTGTGATTGCTACTACAGCATCTGAAAGGAATTCAAGGGTAGGACCGATGACTGTACATTCCAGCACAGCCTCGTTCAGGTCATTTCCCACAAGCATGTTTGCAATCTGGAAAGAATGCATGTCAATGCAGCCTGCTACCGGCATTCCTACGCTCTGGTATCCTCTTCTTCCCCCATCCTGAACTGTTGTAAGGAGTCCGCCTTTGTGTACTTTAAAACTCATTTCATTCAGCCTCCTTTTCATATGTTACAGGTACATATGTTCCATCTACACACGCCTGATGCACTTCATCGAACTTGTCATGATCAAGAGGAATAAATTTTACATAGAGCCCCGCATATGGAAGGATCGGCGTCTCTCTGTTAGGGTCGTAGAGCACTACAGGTGTCCTTCCGATCAGCTGCCATCCTCCCGGCGAATCGGAAGGATAGATGCCCGTCTGTGCTCCTGCAATTCCAACCGAACCTGCAGGAATAAGAATTCTTGGCGTTTCAAGCCTTGGAGTTGCTATTCTCTCATCCATGCCACCCATATAGGAGAAGCCGGGAAGAAATCCCAGCATGTAGATGAGATATTCTGTGCCTGCATGGATGTCTATTACCTCCTGCTGGCTCATGCCATGAACCTCTGCCACATGCGCAAGGTCCGGGCCGTATTCTCCGCCGTAGCATACGGGAAACTCCATGACTGTAATTTTTCTCTTGCTTACATCTACACTGCGGTTAAGCAGCGGGTCTATTTTTTCGCACAGCTCCGCATATCTGAGCTTGAGCGGCGAATAATGGATGGTAACAGCTGTGTATGATGGTACTGTTTCAAATATTCCATCAATATTTGCTTCGTGAAGCACTTTATCAAAGCCGCTTACCTTTTCATATATTTCTTTGCTGATTTCATTTCCGAAAACAACTGCGATGGAGTTGTCCCCGGTCATTTTTATCATTGGATATGACATTCACTTACCTCTGTCCTACTTGATTACTTCTGCTATATTAGTTACTTCGATGCCTTCTGCCTCGAATGTCTTCCTGATTTTTTCAACGAATGCAACGGCCGACGGATTGTCTCCATGGGTACAGATGGAATCTGCCTTGATTTCAATCACATTACCTGTGTTTGTTACAACTTCTCCCTGCTTTACCATTCTGAGAACTCTTTCCAGAGCAATCTCTTCATCATGGATGACAGCGCCCGGTAGTTTTCTTGAAACAAGAACGCCCTCATCTGTATATGCTCTATCTGCAAATACTTCGCTCGCGCATTGAAGTCCTACGGTTTCAGCCGCCCTGATATGTTTGCTTCCTGCAAGTCCAAGAAGAATGAGATTTTCATCTACTTCCTGAATTCCTTCGCAGATAGCAATGGCAAGTTTTTCATCTACAGCTGCCATGTTATAGAAGGCGCCATGAGGCTTCACATGCTGAAGCTCTACACCTTCAGCCTCTGCAAACGCTTTAAGAGCACCAACCTGGTACTTGATATATGCCTTCGCTTCTTCAGCAGTCACTACCATGTTTCTTCTTCCAAAGCCCTGAAGATCAGGATATCCGGGATGTGCACCGATTCTGACGCCTGCTTCCTTTGCAAGCGCAACGGTCTTTGCCATTACAAGAGGATCCCCTGCATGAAATCCGCATGCAACATTTGCTGATGTGATGTGCTGAAGGACTTCCCTGTCCATTCCAATCGTATAGTTTCCAAAGCTTTCGCCAAGGTCTGCATTTAAATCTACTTTATATTGACTCATTGATTCTACCAACTTTCCTCCATATATTTATACAAGTCAGGAAATGTTCCTGACTTGTATATTATATATCATATTCAATTAATATGCCATATTTTTATCAGCCGCCGATCATTGTGGACAGTGTCTGGAAGAATACAGTGAAGTTTCTTGTTGCGATGAACAGGAATACACCGATTACTACGATGGCAAGAACATTGATTACTATGCCGTTCTTGAATTTGCCCATGATCTTTGCATCATTACATACAATCAGAAGAAGAATTGCTGTGATTGGAAGTAAGAATGCGTTTGCTGCCTGTGCAAACAGAATGATCTGTGCAGGAGAAGCTCCAAGGAAGATACCAGCTAAGATACCGAATGCCAATACTACCATCCAGATTACCTTGAACTTTGTCTGCTTCATGTCTTCGCCCCAGCCAAGGATTCCTGATGAAGCAAATGCTGCTGCAAGAGGAGCTGTGATTGCTGAAGAGAAACCTGCTGCAAATAAGCCGATACCAAATACGATTCCGCACCAGTTGCCAAGTAATGGTTCCAGTGACTTCGCCATGGTAGCACCATTTGTCATATCCAGTGATGGGTTGCCCATAACTGCCGATGCGCAGATGATAACTGCCATGGAAATGATTCCGCCAAGACCGATTGCGATGATTGAGTCAACCATGGAAGTCTTAACATCATTGTCAGGATCATTCCACTTCTTAGCTGATGATGAAGCGTGAAGATAGATGTTGTATGGTACTACTGTTGTACCCATCAGTGCTGCAATTGTCATCCATGCTGCGCCGCCTTCTACGTCCGGAACTCTAGGAACGAACATGTCGTGGAATACTGCGCCCCAGTCAGGCTTTGAAGCGATTGCGCAAACAAGGAAGATAACTCCCATGAATACTACAAGTGCAGTTAAGAACTTTTCAATTCTAGTATAGCTTCCGCTGATTAAAAGTGCGAATGCTACGCCGCCAACGATCAGGATCAGGATAATCTTTCCTGCACTTGTTTCAAGTGCAGGAATCGCTGCCTGTGCACCGAGCGTTGATCCTACGATGTTACCGGTTTCGTATGCTACATTACCAATGAATACTGCACAGATAACCAGAATGGCAAGGAATATTCTTGAACCCTTGCTTGTAAACTTGTCTCTTAATGATTCGCCAAGACCCTTACCGTTTACGATACCAAGCCTTGATGCCATTGACTGCATGATAACTACTGATATTGTTGAGAACAGGATGGCCCATAAAAGTGTAGTACCATAGTTTGCACCGGAAGTGAAACATGATGTAACGGTACCGGGACCTATGAAAGCCGCTGCTACAACAGCGCCAGGACCTACTTCCTTGATACGCTGCATGATTGATTTTTCCATTCTATTATTTCCTCCTTGTTTCATATGCGATAAGCAGATCTGCTGCTATTCTTCAAACTAACAAGGAGATATTATCATAAACAAAATACAATTTCAATACAATTTTATAAAAATGTGTACAATTTTTGAACAATTTTCTATTTCTCTTTATATTGACGAAGCAAAATGAACAAACTAATATCATTCGTATGCAAAATGGTTATTTGTATACACTATACAGCAATCTCCTGCAGGACCGGTGCCAGCAAAAGCAGAATCAGCCATGCAGCCATAACTGCTCTGTATGCTCCGGAATACCTGGATTCTCTGCCGGTCACCACATCGGTACAGTTATTTAAAAATGCGTAGAACAGACGGGAAAAATGCTCCGAACCAAACAGAACAAGGATGGCAATGGTCAAAAGCACGGCCCCCAGAATCTGATATCTCGCCTGCAGGCCCTGCACCATCTCCCATTTGTAATAGAACAGGGTGAAAATTCTGTGGCATGCATATATGGAAAGGGTATTTCTCCCAATCTTTGACAGCCATGGGAGTTTCTTTTTCGGACACAGAAGCATCAGCGAAGCAATCATGAGAACAGATACAGCAATTGCTGCGATTCTGATAGCCGGTTCTGCTATTCCGAAAGACGAATATGCCAGTGGAAGAAGATTCTTCATTTTTATGTCCCCAAAAGAAAGGCATGCAAAAATGATGGCAGACCCTGCTGCCAGAGCTGCCGCTCCCCATGGAATTCTTTCCAGCGGCTTTCTGTCTGTAAAATGCTTTCTGACGAATTCTTCCGGCATTAGATAGCCTGCCAGGAAAAACGGGAAGAAGGTTACGATTCTGTTGATGGCAAGAACCTTGCATCCGCCTACTTCCGGCCAGAAACCTATCAGAACGGAAACAATCACAGCCGCCAGAAGGGCATGCTTATGCCTTGCAATTTCCGGCACAATCAGCCTCCATCCAATCAGCGCCATCAGATACCAGGCCGAATAAGTCGGCGTGATGAAGGGAATCTCATCCCCAATGACAAAGGCTCTGACCATAAAAGGCGCCATGACCGCCATATATGCAACCGCCAGTTTTGCCATGGATTCTTTCGACCTGGATTTTTCTCCTTTGCTGAAATATCCCGAAACAAAAACAAAAGCCGGCATGTGGAAAAAATAGATGTATTTCACAATGACCGCATTAATCGGTTTTTCTGTCAGTCCATACAGGCAGTGGGCGAATACTACAAGTATAATCAGCACCCCTTTGATATTATCCCAGTACGGATCTCTTTTCTGCGCCAGATGTTCCATCTTTTCCTCCTGCGTTAAAGATAATTTTCCATCACGTGTTTCATGCCGATATGAAACGGATTATATGGTGTCTGCAATCCGTCCGAGCCCGGATTATTGTTGGCTTCAATCAGGACAGGCCCGTTTTCTGTAATTGCCACGTCCCAGCCGTAATATCCTTCAATGTCCATTTCGATGCTTTTTCGCTCTATCATTTCCAGTGCTTCTTTAAAATATGGAATCCTGAATCCTTTGATCTGCACGCCTGTTTCCGGATGCACTTCAACTACTGCATTCAGATGATTGGACGCGGCCGTCGTTATGATACCGGTTTCCAGATCAACAGCTGCAATCATTCCGCCGCTGTGAAGATTATCCACACGGCTGCTTCCGCCGCTCATTCTGACGCCGGCATAGCAGAAATGAACCTTTCCGGTCTCAATGCCATGCTCCGGATGATTTGTCCGGATTGTCACAATGCGGCAGGTATTTACAGAGTTCAGCGACAGCTCCTGCATTTTAGGATGCTGGACCAGAAACGATTCCACAATACCAAACGGAAGTTCCATGATACGTTCATATGCCTTGCCGAAATCCGCTTCACTGTTCAGTTCATAAAACTCGATTCCATGACCGCCAAGGCCTGTCCTTGGTTTATATAATATCCGTGCATCATTTTGAAACATCTGAAAGAAATCATCATATTTCATATTTACTGTCGACATCCATCTTCTTCCCAGACAGTCCTCGAAATTCCTGCAGAAGATGTCTTTATAAAAGAACATCCTCCGGATATCCTCCTGACTGCTGCTGTACTTCTGGGTGATTTTTTTACTGAAGCCGATGGTGAAAAATGTCTGCTGCTCCTCCTCTGTCAGCTCCCAGAACCGGCACAGCGCATAGTTTTCAAAGGAAGCGCCTGTCTTCTGGCGCGCCATCTTCATGTTCTGGACCGCAGTTTTACGGGGCCATCCGGATTCTTCCACCACCCTTGTAACATATTCCTTTTTCTTCTCTTTTTTCGCAAGTTTGGTCTGCTCTTCCGCTTTTTCAGCAATCATTCTTTCCCTGCAGATCCGCTCCGCAAGCGCTTTCCGGTCAGTTTCCGCAACCGCCCAGAATTCATTCACCAGATACTCTTTTTCATTGATGCCATAATCTTGAATGGATTTTTCCACATCAGCCTTTGCTTCCCCATATGTCCATCCATTCGCATAGACTCCTCCAAAACATGCTTTCTGCGTCATCGAATTCAGCCGAACCTGTGACTTCCTGACCAGCAGCTTATGTTTTTCCATCTGCTCCTCGTAGCTCATTTCATTCATCTGGTTTTTGTAATACTCCACCGGCGAAACATGAAACATTTTCCATGCTTTCACAAAACCGCTTCTCTTTCCTGCATCTCCCCTTGACATCTGTTCTGTTTCTCCTTTTCTGATTCAGATCTATATTGGAATAACACGCGAAGATATCATTATATTGCAAAAAAATAAAATGAGTCTGGTGCCCTGTAACAGGCATCAGACTCCTTGGAATCCGTTGTTTTTATTCTATTTCCATTTCATTCTCATCAAAATCGCAGTCATCCAGATCTACCGGAACGATGACATTTCTTGCATCCTCCAGCAGATCTTCCGGTACATATATGTCAATCGGATAGGATGTGTTGGATCCCATGGCGATTTCAATGAAATTGGATGCTCCCACATATCTCTTGATACATGGAATGTTTTCCGATCTGAGTTTTGATTCCAGAAGATCCGCATCAAAACTGGATTTTGTATGGCACAGAAAGACTCCTTCCCGCCATTTATCATTTACATTTCCAAACATGACATTACCTAACGAGCCTTTTCAGCAACTTCCTTCGCAAGCTTTGCTACAAATTCATCCACATCAAAGCTTCCCAGATCACCTTCTCTGTTTGATCTTACAGATAATGTGCCTGCTTCTGCTTCTCTTTCACCGATGGTACAGATGTAGGAATCTCTAGCATTACGCGCTTCTCTAATCTTGTATCCGATCTTTTCATTTCTGAAGTCCGTTTCCACTCTAAGCCCTGCTTTCTGGCATTTTGCTTCTACTTCCTTTGCAAAGTCAATGCATCCTTCAGTTACCGTCAGAAGCTTGACCTGAACCGGAGCAAGCCAAAGAGGGAATTTTCCTGCAAAGTGTTCGATCAGAATTCCGATGAATCTTTCAACAGAACCAAATGCCGCTCTGTGGATCATCAGCGGTCTATGCTTTTCTCCATCTGAACCTACATACCAGATATCGAATCTCTGCGGCATCTGCATATCCAGCTGGATGGTTCCGCACTGCCAGGTTCTTCCCAGGGAATCTTCCAGATGGAAGTCAAGCTTAGGACCATAGAATGCTCCATCCCCTTCATTGATGACATATGGTGCATCAATTGTCTCGATGGCTTCCTTAAGAGCTGCTTCTGCAGCATCCCACTCTTCCTTTGTACCCATGGAATCTTCCGGTCTTGTGGAAAGTTCAATGTGGTATGTCAGTCCGAATAATCTGTATAAGTCGTCATAAAGCCGGATAACCTTGATCACTTCTTCTCTCGTCTGCTCCGGAAGCATGAAGATATGTGCATCATCCTGTACGAAAGTTCTTACTCTCATCAGTCCATGCAGTGCTCCCGAAAGTTCATGTCTGTGGCACTGGCCAAGCTCAGCATATCTGACAGGAAGTTCTCTGTATGACCACAGCTTTCTCTTGTATGCAAGGATGGAACCCGGACAGTTCATCGGCTTGATTGCATAATCTTCTTCATCAATCTGCGTGAAGTACATGTTGTCCTTATAGTGGTCCCAGTGTCCGGATGTTCTCCATAACTGCTCGTTGAGAATCAGCGGCGTTCTGATTTCGCTGTATCCTCTCTTGTAATGCTCCTGCTTCCAGTAGCTTTCCAGTTCATTTCGGATGATCATTCCCTTTGGAAGGAAGAACGGGAATCCCGGACCTTCATCCGCAATCATGAAGATATCCATTTCCTTTCCGATCTTACGATGATCTCTCTTCTTTGCTTCTTCCAGCTTGGCAATGTATTCGTCCAGTTCTGCCTGTGACGGGAATGCTGTTGCATAGATTCTCTGAAGCATCGGTCTGTTCGAATCGCCTCTCCAGTATGCACCTGCAACACTCATCAGCTTGACTGCCTTAATCTTTCCGGTGGATTCCATGTGAGGACCTGCACATAGGTCTACGAAATCCCCCTGCTTATAAAATGAAATGACAGCATCCTCCGGAAGGTCGTTGATCAGTTCCACTTTGTATGGCTCTTCTCTTTCTTCCATGTATCTGATAGCTTCTTCTCTTGGAAGTTCAAATCTTTCCAGCGGATAGTTGGCCTGTATGATTTTCTTCATTTCCTTCTGAATCTTCAGGAAGTCTTCTTCACTGAAAACATGCTCTGATTCAAAATCGTAATAGAAGCCATTATCGATGGCAGGTCCAATTGCAAGCTTTGTTCCCGGCCATAAATGCTGAACAGCCTGCGCCATGATATGTGAAGCCGTATGTCTGTAATTATTTCTTGTCTGTTCATCTTCAAAGTTGATTTTTTCTTTTGCCATTTTCCGTTTTCCTCCATATCTAATCTACTGCATCCGTGGATTCATCATCTTCCGGATCCATTGTGTCTTCATCTGTGTTCTGGTCTTCCGGCTGACTGCCGTCTACGGAACCGTCTTCCGCTTTATCCTTTTTCACTTTCTTGTCATAGTCCCAGGTCCATTCATTGTCTGCACCCTTCGATCCGCTCATGACCATCTGGATCTTGTTGATGGATTTCTGGAGATCTGCCTGATCCAGGAATACACACGATGCTGTTGCGCCGCCTGCAGCATAGCAGGAGCCAGGTCCTGTCGTACCGGAAACCGATTTCAGGATGATGTTCCAGTCATCCATGTCTCTTACCTGCATCTTAACAAGTTCCTGAATTTCTCCCGTTGTAAGATTGGTCTGCATTTCATCTTCCACTGCATCAAGAAGCTTTGTATATTTTGTCAGGATGGTTTCTGATGACAGACACTTCTTGAGCATTGCCTTCAGCACTTTCTGCTGATTTCTTGTTCTCTGGAAATCTCCATCTGTGAAGGAATATCTTTCTCTTGCAAATGCCAGAGCTGCTTTTCCATCCAGATGATTCTTTCCTTCTACAAATGAATACCCTGTATTCTGTCTTCCATGGGTAGTGAATGCAACATCCGATGTTACATCAATGCCGTCTATGGCATCCACGATATCTATGACTGTAGAGAAGTTGACTCTCAGATAATAGTTGATGTCTGTCTGCAGCAGATCTTCTGCAGTCGCAACCGACTCATTGATTCCAAAGATTCCTGCATGGGTCAGTTTATCCATCGCCTGCTTGCTGTGAAGCATGACATGTGAATCTCTCGGAAGCGATGTGAGAAGAATGGTCTTCGTTTCCGGATTGACTGTCATGACCATGTTTACGTCACTTCTGGATACAACATCGATGGTTCCAAATACATCAATGCCTGAAATGAATACATTAAATGGTTCCGATGTGATTTTCTTTACCGCCTTCGCGATATCTTTGACATCCGAGACGATGTTGATGGTGTAGATGATCTTTGTATCGTCTTCAAAACCTTCGATGTTCTCCGCCGCCATTTCATAATATGACGCACTCATGAAGATTGCCTTGCATTCATCCTTCTCCAGTTTTTTTGCTGCCTTGATATAGTTCTTTTCTTTTTCATAATTGATATCCACCTTTTCCTTCAGCTTATCCTGTGCCTGAAGATAAGGCTCTTCTGTGGATTTGAAGATATATACATCATCTCCCTGGATATCGTCTACGATATTTCTGCTGCTGTCCTCTTTCTGTGCAATGACATAATAGTCTTCCGTTGCCTTGCCGATATTACTAATCTTGGCGAACATGTCCTGCGTGCTGTAAATGTAGAACATTCCGATTCCGTAGATAATGATGAGAACAATTGCAATGATGGTACCTGCTGTCCTTCTCTTGGATTTCGGTTTTTTCACATTCATGAACAAGGCAATCAGGATGGACCCGGTCAATATGATTCCCAGCGCTCCTGCCAGATATTCCATCGGCAGGAAATTCAGCCAGATCAGCATGCCTGCAAAAATAATCATCGCAATGAAATAGATGATGGTAAGGATAATATGATACGGTCTTCTTCCTTTACCTGCAGGTTTTCCGCTGCTCTGCGCCAGATTCAGAGATTTCTGTTTCTGCTTCTGTTTCTTTTTGTTCTTCTTGCTGTCACGCATTTAAGACTCCTCCTTAATTGCCGTAATAACCAGTAATATAGCAGATGTCACTGCTATTCTTTTTAACACTTTCCGACGGAACATAATCCTCCTGGTAGAAAGCCTTCTGATGGAGTTCCTTTACATTGCTTTCCAGCGTAACCGGGCAGGCAAACCATGTTCCTGTTCTTGGTGAAGTATATCCCTCTTTATCGTATGGCCAGCCGATGCTGTCGTTGATGTCAAGGAACGGAAGCTTGAACATGAGCGGAATGATATCTCCCGGCTTCATGTTTGTACTGATTTCAGGAAGCACATCATCCATCATCCTGTCAATCTTTGCAGGGCTGGTATGCTTCACCTTGTTGAATACAGCCGTAAGAACCGTCCGCATTCTTTCCGTTCTTCTGTAATCTCCTCCCGCCGTATGTCTGATTCTTGAATATGTAACCGCCTGAACGCCATCCAAATGCTGTTTTCCGGCCTTTGTAATCGGTTCATATTCACACTTCAGATATTTTGCAGTATCCGGAAGATACGTATTCATCTGGTCGATTTCCTCTTCCTGTATTTCAATGTCTATGCCGCCGACACCGTCAACAATCTTCTGAACCGTCCGGAAATTCAGTGCCACATATTCCGTGATGTTAAGGTCCATGTTTTCATTGAGTGTACGGACCGTGCGCTCCGGTCCGCCATATGCAAATGCATGGGTTACCTTATCGCAGCCGACTTCCTTAATATTCAGAAGCGTATCCCGATATACGGAAATCAGATTCATTTCATTGGTCTTCGTATTAATGCTGACAATGATGATACTGTCTGTTCTCGAACCGGAGAAGTTGCTCATGTCTCTTGTATCTACACCAAGCACAACAATATTCCTGTAATCCTTCAGATTGTCGGACGTACAGATTGCCTCCCTGCTCGTATCGATATCGTAATGGGTCAGATTCCCCAGCTCAACCTTCAGATATGCCACAGTAGCAACTGCCAGAACCAGAAGAATGATGATGATCCAGCGAATGAGTTTTCCCAATGCTCCGGATTTTTTCTTTTTCTTTCTTTTTATCTCTTTTTTTGTATTCCTTGCCATAATCACAAATCCTTTAAGACATAGTTATTGATATTTTACCCCATATTTTTCTTTTTTTCAATACAATTAGAAAAATAACCCATCTGCCCGAAAACCGGAAGTTTCAATATCCATCGTTATCCATCGTTCTTTTTTTTCATTGAAGAAACCTTCTGAAAGTGATAAACTGAAAATGTATGAACATACATGAAAACAGTCAATTATTTTAACCAGGAGGGTTTTATGAAAAAAGTAGTAATCGCAGGTGCGTGCCGTACCGCATTAGGTTCAATGGGCGGCGGCCTCAGTAAGGTTCCTGCACCTGAACTCGGAGCAATCGTAATAAAGGAAGCATTAAACCGTGCAGGAGTTCCTGCAGATCAGGTTGACCAGGTCTATATGGGCTGCGTAATCCAGGCAGCGCAGGGACAGAACGTGGCAAGACAGGCTTCAATCAAGGCAGGTCTTCCTGTTACCACACC
>JAZRWY010000017.1:0-4426 GCA_045599945.1 Anaerovoracaceae bacterium
GATGTGAAAAAACGACCCCGTATTGGGGAACATCTACTCATGACATGCTTTTTTAAAAAAAGAATCGCTGAAACCATTGATATTTCAACGTTTTACAAAACGCACATCGGCGATTCGAGGAGATTTGCGTAAAACCGCTAAAAAATAGCAAAAAAGCAGTAATTGCAGACTTGAAATGGAAGGCTCCTAGGTAAAAGAACATCTACGGATGGTAACTTAATCGCATAATTTCCTGCGTAATCTGTTTCATATATTATGGAACCAGGAGGTGATCCTGATGAGAAAAGAAAAATATGTATTGAAGATGAATGATGACATACATGCCCTCATCCTTGAGAGTCTGATTGAAATGAAGAACAGGCTGCAGCAGGAAGGAAGCTATACCGATGCTGTTGATGAGGCTCTTGTTAAATATATTAAAGCCTGGAAGAAAAGGAAGTACATCTGATATATATCATTTGAAAACCGCAATGTTTAGGTGCCTTTTTCGAGCATATTCTGCTCTTTGAGGCACCTTTTTACATTTTCAGATATGACAACATCAATCGACCATTTACTGTGCTCAGATGGCCGATTTTTTCATATTACTTTCATGACCGGTGCGGCAGGTTTCACTCCTGTGCCTGCCGCACACCCCCTCTCTTACATTCCAAGGCAATAAGGCCTGGAGAAAGTATCAAAACATAAGGAGGACAATAGTATGAAAATCAAATTAGTTGGAAAGAAGGTTCCTGTAGAATCAGAAGAATTTGCAGAAATGAAGGTTGGAAGAGGAAATCTCACGGAGGTTCAGACAGAAGGAATCGGTGCTTTATCGGATGAGGCCTACTGGGCACTTCATGACTGGCTCGATGACAAGGAGGAAGTATTTCACACATATGTAGGAATTATCATGTGTCTTTCTAAAACGAATGCACCGCTTGCCATGGATCTCATCTGTAACCTGCTCGTGGATAACGAAATGGATGATGTTGTTTCTAAGGTTAAGGCATTCATTCCAAAGGAAGATGAGCACGTAAGCTATTTCGTAAATCATTTCGCAGGAAACTTTATCCTTGAGATGATCGATGCTGAGGATGAAGAAGAATGGGAGGATGCGGCAGATGATGAAGACTTTGTCATCGAAGCAGATATTCCATGCGAAGGCTGTTTTGGAGCAAGCTTTGAGGACTGCTGTAAATGTGGCCATAAGGGGCGTGATAGTCATGAGTAAGGTCATAGCCATATGTAACCAGAAAGGCGGCGTAGGAAAGACAACTACAGCTGCTAATCTTGGTGTTGCCCTGGCTATGGAAGGTAAGCGTGTTCTCTGTATTGACCTGGATCCTCAGAGCGACCTCTCGACTTGCATGGGAGTTCCAAGAACAGATGAACTTGAAACTACTGTATCAACTATGATGGCAAAGTCAGTCAATGAGGAACCATTTGATTTCAGGGAAGGACTCATCGAAGGGGAAGCGGGAATATTCCTGCTTCCTTCCAACCTTGAACTTTCATCCATGGAGATGAATCTCATCGGTGTGATGAACAGAGAACGTGTGCTTAAGGGCTATGTGGATAAAGTCAGAAATCATTTCGACTATATCATCATAGACTGCATGCCTTCGCTCGGAATTGTGACTGTAAATGCGCTTTCGGCTGCAGACTCAGTTATCATTCCGGTTCAGGCGCATTACCTTCCTGCAAAGGGCATGGAACAGCTTCTTGGTACTGTATCAAAAGTACAGAGGCATGTTAATCCGGGTCTTAAGGTAGACGGAGTTCTGATGACACTTGTTGATGCCAGGACGACCTTTGCCAGTGAAGTACCTGAAATGATTAAAGCTAAATACGGAAGGCACATCAAGATCTATGATTCTCAGATTCCTATGAGAATCAAGGCGGCCGAAACATCGGCACGTGGGGAGAGCATCTTCACCTATGAACCGAAAAGTGATGTTGCAGCAGCATACAGAAGTCTTGCAAAGGAGGTGATTCGCGATGCCAAAAGAGAAAAAGCCAAGATTCGAGCTGAACAGTGTAGATGATCTCTTCACTACACAGGAAATGAGAGACGAAGCAAAACTGGCTAAGATCCATGAGCTTGATATTGACCTTATCGACCAGTTTCCGAACCATCCGTACAAGGTGAAGGATGACGAGGATATGATGAATCTTGTTGAGAGCATCAGGGAGAACGGTGTTCTTACTCCTGCTACGGTTAGAAAAAAGGAAGATGGCAGATATGAAATGCTTTCCGGACACAGAAGAATGAGAGCATGCCAGCTTCTTGGTCTTGAAACTCTGCGCTGTGAAGTGGTTGAAATGGATAGGGATTCAGCAGTTATATTCATGTGTGATTCCAATCTCCAGAGAACAACTATACTTCCGAGTGAGAAGGCCTTTGCGTATAAGATGAGGCTTGATGCTATGAATCGTCAGGGGAAAAGAACAGATTTAACTTTTTCTCCATCGGATAAAAAGTTGAGGTCTGGAATGGAATTGGCTGCCGATGTAAAAGAAAGCCAGGCACAAGTGTATAGATATATCCGTCTTACAGAACTCATTCCTGAAATACTGGATATGGTTGATGATGGGAAGATAGGTTTAAGGCCTGCAGTTGAAATCTCATATTTCCCGAAGGAATTGCAGGAGGAGTTACTTGAAAACATGGAGATGGAGGCATGTACACCTTCACATGACCAGACTCTGCGGATGAAGAATCTGCTGAAGAGTGGCAAGCTTACTCCTGAGGTCATTACTGTAATCATGCAGGAGGAAAAGCCCAATCAGCGTGAGAAGATTGTCTTGAAGAGTGACCGGGCAAGAGACCTGATTCCAAGAGATCTTCCGATAGCCAAGCGTGAGGAATATATCATCAAGGCATTGGAACACTATGACAAGTTCAGGAAGAAGCAGAAAGAGAAAGAACATGAGAGATAACCAGCTGAGCAATATACCCTCTGAGCAAATGAGATATATATTACTTGCTCAGTTGGTAATATCTACTGCTCAGTTGGTATACACCATTCGCACAGTTGAGAGAATGTCATAAATGTCTTACGGTGAAAATAAAAAACATCGGAGGTCAAGTATGAAAAAATTAAGACATATAGCTGTGCTGATATTCGTTATTGCCTTAGCTGCAATGTTTACTGCATGCCAGGATGCTGCAGATACTGCTGATGTTCCTGCAGCTGCTCAGGCAGCCAAAGTCAGTTCTACGGTGCAGACTGAATCGAAAGAAATAAGGGAGAAGGCAGATCAATCTGAGAATCAGACATCTGAAAAAAAAGAAGAAAAACAGGAAGAACCTAAGAACAAGGAACAGACTAAATCAACGGCAACACCCGAAAAGAAACAGGATAGCAGCAACCAGGAGGGCAGCAAGCCGAAGAGCAGTGATACTGCTTCTTCAAAACCAAAGGAACCTGCAGCAGAAACGCCGAAGCATACTCACAAGTGGGAGCCGGTGTATGCTACAAGGCAGGTTGAAAAAACACGTGAGGTGGCATGGACAAAATGCTACTGCTGCGGTGCTGACATGACGGGGCATCCGGAGCATATAGACCAGCACCTTGCAAATCACGAATCCAATGTGCACTATGGCACGGAATACAGAACGGAAACGTATTATGAGACAGAGAAATATGTATCCGGCTATAAGTGCTCATGCGGAGCGAAAAAATAAGTTAAATCAATACCCAGGTCATTAAGGCAGTTCATTACGGACTGTCTTTTTTAATGCCCTGAAAGAAAGGAGAAATCAATGAATTACAAAGAAACAGCGATGAAATTCGACAGAAGAAGGCTTCTGGTACTGTTCCTGACATTTGTCATTGTATTTACGGGAATCATTCCTGCAACTACAGAAAAGGCATATGCAGCAGATGGAACAATCACACTCAAGGTTGGAAGAGTAATTGACTATTCAGCCTGGGGAACACATTACTTCTATGCAGGTGAGAAGGACCACCCGGTATTCTGCTCACAGCCGCAGATGGCAGCACCTTCTGCAGGCACATATGAATACACTTTCATAAAGCCGACTTCAATGCTTGCAAAGTGTCTCTACTATGGTCTTGGAGGACCGGGCTTTGAAGACTATACAGACAAGAAGCTGAGAGGCCAGTGGGATGGCGAGGATGATGCATATGCACTTACTCACATTGTCATCTCAATCGCCTATGATGAGACAACCAGTGCTTCAGTTGATCCGTACTACGGACTGAATGACACATGGAAGACAAAGGCAAAGAACCTGTATGAATATATCAAGGACCTTCCTGACCCGCCAAAGAACTATAAGGCATTCAGAATCAGAAACGAAGGCTGCCAGGATATTCTCGGTTCCTTCAATGACACCGGCTCAATCAAGCTGGAAAAGAAGTCAGCCAACACTGCCATCACATCAGGAAGCTCTGACTATTCACTGAAGGGTGCCAAG
>JAZRWY010000018.1:0-40363 GCA_045599945.1 Anaerovoracaceae bacterium
ACTCCTTTTGGTTTTGTTTTTTTGAGCATTAACATTATACCAAATACAGGGGGTAATTGCTTTTTCTTTGCAAAAAGTCCTGTGACCCCTGAATTTACTTAGGTTTAGATAAAAATTTAAGATAGGTAGTTGACACTACCATACTTTCTTCAGGAGAATGAACATGAAACAGAAATTTACGGTGCAGGGCATGAGCTGCAGCGCCTGCTCTGCAAGAATTGAAAAATGGGTGAACGCCCTTCCGGGCATGGAGCGGGTGGATGTCAATCTGCTATCCGGTTCCATGGTCTGTGAATATGACGAGGATGCTGTTTCTGAAAAGGAGATTCTGAAGGCTGTAAAGGATGCGGGATATGCTGCATATGCAGGAAGCGGCGAGGTGACGGATGAGAAAAGGAACCTGAAAAAGAGGCTCATCATCTCCGTGATCTTTCTTATTCCCATCATGCATATCGCCATGGGAGGTCCCATTCCGCACGATGATGCCTTTATGCGGAGCCTTCTGCCGGGACTGCTTCTCATTCCCATTGTAGCAGCAAACAGGACATACTATCAGAAGGGGCTTGGGCTGCTATTCAAAGGCTCATCCAACATGGACACCCTCATAGCCATAGGAACGGCAGCGTCCATGGCGCTTCTCTACTTTGAGGCGGCAGGTATGATCCTGACGCTTGTAACACTGGGGAAGTTCCTGGAAGCTCTGTCAAAAGGAAGAACGACCGATGCCATTGAAGGCCTCATGAAGCTTATGCCCGAGACGGCCAATGTCATTAGAGAGTTTGAAGGTCAGAAAGTAGAAATCACCATCAAAAGCGAGAATCTCAAAGAGGGAGACGTCTGTGCAGTAAGGCCTGGAGAGACTGTGCCGGCAGATGGTGTCATCATAAAAGGCAGCACCTTCATGGATGAATCTGCTGTTACAGGAGAGAGCATTCCAAAGGAAAAGAAGGCAGGAGACGAAGTGATTTCGGCTACGGTAAACAGCAGCGGATACTTTGAGATGCGGGTAACTGCTGCAGGAGAGGATGCTGCTATTTCAAAAATCATCCATCTTGTTGAGGATGCGGCATCTTCGAAAGCACCGATTGGAAGGCTGGCAGATAGAATCGCAGGCATTTTCGTGCCGTGCGTCATCGGGATAGCAATTGTATCCTTTGCCCTATGGATGATAGCCGGAAAAGATTTGAGTTTCTCTCTTACAAGAGCAATCGCAGTGCTGGTTGTATCCTGTCCATGCGCGCTTGGGCTTGCAACGCCGGTTGCCGTAATGACGGGCACAGGAAGAGGAGCAGGAGAGGGAATCCTCATCAAGTCCGCAGAGACTCTGGAGATGCTCCATAAGGTGGATACTGTGGTGTTTGACAAAACAGGAACCCTCACAAAGGGAACGCCTGCGGTCAGTGACATATATGGAACGGATGATACCCTGTGGCTGATTGCATCGCTGGAACAGAAATCCGAGCATCCGCTCGGCAGGGCTGCAGTAAAGAAAGCTGAAGGGCTAGAGCTTCCGGCTTTTGACAGCTTTGAATATGTTCCGGGAAGAGGAATCCGGTCGGGCAGCCTGGTGGCCGGAAGCCGCAGGTTCATGGAGGAGCTGGGACTTGTCATGGCGGATGATATCCGATCTGAGGCAGACCGATTCGCTTCCGAGGGAAAGAGCATGATTTTCGCAGGAAGAGGAGAGGTTGTTACAGGAGTCATGGCCTTCTCCGATGAACCAAGAGAGGGCGCCGGGGAGACGGTCAGAAGATTAAAGGAACTTGGAACAGAAGTGATTCTTCTCACCGGAGATGGAAAAGAGGCTGCAGAGCATGCAGCGGCACTTGCCGGAATAGAAAGAGTAATCTCTGAGGTTCTTCCGCAGGACAAGGATCAGGTCATAAGGGAACTGAAAGAAGAAGGGAAGACTGTTCTGATGGCAGGAGATGGAATCAATGATGCACCGGCCATTGCAGGCGCAGACATCGGAGCTGCCATAGCGGCAGGAACGGATATTGCCATGGATAGTGCTGACATTGTGCTGACTGGGGAGGATATTTCAGGAGTAGGCAAGGCGATTGTGCTGGGACGAAAAGCATACCGGAACATCAAAGAGAACCTGTTCTGGGCGCTGATCTATAACGTGCTTCTGATACCGCTGGCAGCGGGCCTGTGGTATCCATTTACAGGATGGCTCCTGAATCCGATGATATCTGCTCTATGCATGAGCATCTCGTCGGTATGCGTTGTAACCAATGCATTGAGATTAATAAATGTAAAACTGCAATAAAAAAGGATCTCGCGAAGAGATCCTTTTCATATGCATTTTTATGCCATTACAAATCCGAAGATTAAGAACAGTATAGCGGATAATCCGGCACATACAAAGCCAAATGGCATCTGTGTGATGGAGTGACGGAAGTTATCGCATCCGCATGCTGCTGAAGTGATTACTGTAGCATCTGAGTAGAAGCAGATGTGTGAACCAAATACACCAGCAGAAAGTACGGAAGCTACTGCAAGTGGCATGTGAACGCCAATCTGCATTGCAAGCGGAATAACGATTGGAAGTGCAATGATATACATTCCCCAGTTTGATCCGCAGATGAATTCAGTAACTGCAAGTACCAGGAAGATCAGTACCGGCATGGAAGCAGGAGACATGTGCTCTGCTGCAGTTTCGATACACCACTTTGTGAATCCGATCTGATCATTCATGTCTGCAAATACGAAAGCCATAACCATCAACATCAGCGGAAGAATCATGTTCTGAAGTCCCTTGATAACAAGATCCCAGAACTCATCAGCACTGAACAGGCCCTGAGCCATGTACATGATGAACATTACGATCAGTGTGCAGATAACACCCATAACCATCTCAGTATCAAAGATGATGGTTGATCCGATCAGTACTCCGATTGGAACGAAGAAGTTGATGATCTTAGGATTATCCGGATACTCAATGTCTCCCTTGTCGGATGACAGGATGGAAATCTTGTCAGATCCCGGAGGAGCCAGAGGTCCGCCGCTTGCAGTTCTTTCATATGCTGCCTTCATAGGTCCGATCTTAGGCATGATGCCGAAGATTACGCAAGGTACCATGATAGCTGCAAGCCATGCATAGAAGTCGAATGGAATTGTCTTGGTAAACATTTCAATCGGGCCGGCGCCGTCTTCAACCCAGCCATTGTTTACCATGATCTTTCCTGCGAAAGCGCCCCATGTAGTGATTGGAATCAGTACGCAAAGAGGAGCTGCTGTCGAGTCGCATACATATGCGAGCATTTCTCTTGGTGTCCTGTATTTGTCTGTCAGAGGAGCCATGCAGGCACCTACTGTACATGAATTAAGGTAGTCATCGATGAAGATTACGCATCCAAGAACCCATGCCCACATGAGAGCCATCTTTTCAGATTTTGCCTTGGTTGCTGCCCAGTTACCGAAAGCGAGTGCGCCGCCGGCTCTTTCTATCAGAGCGATGATACCGCCCATAAGGCCGCATACGATAATCAGCCAAGGAATGTCGTCACCGGCCATTACAGCCTGCAGTGAGTCTGCAAATGTCCAGAGCGGATTATCTCCCATAGGCGTTACCATGATGAAGCCGAATGCTGCTGCAAGAGTCAGAGCTTCGATGATACGCTTAGTTGCGAAAATGTAAGCAATCAGCAATATTGCAGGAAGCGTACAGAAGAATCCAAAGTCTGCAGGGTCATCAGGTAATATGAACTTCAGCACGATAGCCAGAAGGATTACAATCGCTGCGCCCAGTAATGACCGTCTAGGATTAAAATTCTTGACTTCTTGTAATAATTGCTCATTCTGTCCTTTAATAGACATTTTGTCCCTCCTTTTTCATATAATTATTTGATAATGTAATAAAGATGATAACGATATAAAAACGCTTCCCTTTAATCATGAAAAGATTATAGCACCTGCAGATTTATAAATGAATCTTTTCATATTTTTTCTTTCCATAACAACATAAATGTAATAAAAACGTGATATCGGATAAGCAAACTAGTATAAAATAATCGAAGTATATTGCGCAATAATAATACTAATTTGTTGTTTTTGAGGAAATGTTCTAAAATCCTCAGAATTGTTGAAAATAATCAAAATAAGGCAAACAAAGGATAAAAATGAGGAATTCGCAAATTAGTTAATTGTATTTGACTAAAATATCCTTGAATCAAATGTAGCAATGGCGATATAATTTTACAAGGACTTTACCGTCGGGACGTCGGGCGGTAAAGAAAGAAGAATAGGAAAGAAGTTTTGAATATTTGTCATCGGGACGTCGGATGACAGCTATTTGTTTTTTAGTTATAAGGAGAGAAAAATGACTGAAAGAAACATGAATCTGGCTTTAGAAGAAGCAAAGAAAGTAGTAAGCATGATTGAAGCGAAGGAATTATCAGAAGAGCAGAAGGCTGCAATCGTAAAGGATTCCATCGCAAACTTTAACGAAAACGTAAATCCGGGCTGGCTGGAATACAGAAAGTCAGTATCTACAGATGCTGCATTTGTTGAATGGGAAGACCAGGGCGAAGTATTCAGAGATGCATACGGCACTGAATTCATTGACTGCTTAGGCGGATTCGGTATCTACACATGCGGACACGGAAACGAAGAAATCAAGAAGACAGTAAGAGCACAGCTGGACAGATACTGCTTACATTCACAGGAATTAATCGACCCATTAAGAGGATATCTTGCTAACATCCTTGCAATGATCACTCCTGGTGACCTGCAGTACTCCTTCTTCACAAACGGTGGTGCTGAAGCCATCGAAATGGCATTAAAGCTCGCTAGACTTGCTACAGGTGGAAGATGGTACATCTCAACAGTAGGTGCATTCCACGGTAAGTCAATGGGTGCCATCTCAATGGGCGGCAAGGCTGCATACAGAGAAGACTATATCCCAATGATCCAGCAGGTACAGCATGTACAGTACGGTGATGCTGAAGCTGCAGAAGTAGCAGTAAAGAACTTACAGGCTGTAGGTGAAAAGGTTGCTGCCATCATCGTAGAACCTATCCAGGGTGAAGGCGGAGTTATCATTCCACCGGATGGATATCTTCAGGCATTAAGAGACATCGCTGACAAGTATGGCATCTGCCTGATCTTCGACGAAATCCAGACTGGTATGGCTAGAACTGGAACAATGTGGAGAGCAGACCACGAAGGCGTTTGCCCTGACATCATGACATATGGTAAGGCATTCGGCGGCGGCATCATGCCGATTACTGGTATCATCGCAAGACCTTGGACTTATGAAAAGTCAGGCGTTGGCACAGGCTGTGAAGGAAAGATGTTCGACAATCCATGGATCTTAGGATCACCGACATTCGGCGGAAATCCTCTTGCTTGCTCCGCTGCAATCGCAACAATCAAGTACATGCTTGAAAATGATATTCCTGGCATGGTAGCTGAAAAAGGCGCATACTACATGGAAGGCCTGAAAAAGTTACAGGAAAAGTATCCTACAGTATTAACTGACATCAGAGGCGCTGGCCTTCTGATCTGCATGGAATTCCCAGAAGCAGAAGTTGGTTACGAAGTAACAAAGGGATTATTCGCAAGAAAGGTTATGACTGCCGGAACATTAGTAAATGCTAAGACAGTAAGAATCGAACCGCCTGCAATCCAGTCATTTGAAACAATTGACAAGGTATTAACTGCACTTGACGAATCCATCGCAGAAGTAAAGGCAGCTTTCAATCTTTAATATCTAAGAACATATGAGGAGCTCTTCGGAGCTCCTTTTTTATGGAACAGATCCTTCGGGGTCTTTTTTGTTAAGGAAAATTTAAGAAAGAACGAAGGAAGGTTTAAGATACGCGTGCTAGGATTAAATAGGTATATATAGATGTAGATTAGAAAGGTAGAAAACAACATGAAAAGAATAATGAAAAGAGTCGCCGCGGCTGCCCTTGCACTGATTACGGCATTTGCGTTCATGCCGGTGCTTCCGGGCGGACAGGCAAGTGCAGCGACTGCGGAAAAGATTGGGGAGTATTCCTTTACCGGAACAGCCTGGGGAGATGATACTGTCTACGCTTCCTATACCAATAAGAATACAGCGGTGCAGTATAACATCTTCAATCTTTCCTACGATTCAACCATTTATCTGAAAGTAAAAGAGCCTGTAGATTACAGCCTCTACATTTTTGATAGCCTGGAAAAACTGAATAGTGCGGCATCGGCAGGAACCATGACCAATGCCGGATATGTCGCTTCCTATTCTCAGAAAAGTACAGGGTATGAGTTTGAATTAAAGGCAGGCACCTACTATTTTGCATCCTACCGGCCTACCGGCCTGAACGGGACCAGCATTAAGTATGATGTCTACTGGACCGCGTCAGAAAGGAATACCAGCATGAAAGCAGCAGATTCGGTATCCTGTGATTTTTCCAAAACTGCAACAGCATCAGATCCTACAATACATGATGTCAATTGCGGAATGGACGGATGTGGTTCCGGCGGGACGCTCTACTGGAAGTTTACGGTTACAGACAAGGCATACTACAAACTGCAGGGATACGATGAGTCGTATACTTACCGCCCAGTAGATTCGACCACAAAATACTATGACATGAAGATACTGGATTCCAAAGGAAATGTAGTAAAGGCGTATACATCAGACCCGATCAAGAAAGAGCAGCAGGGATATGTTGCACTGGATAAGGGCACATATTACATAGCATCTCAGGCGGGAGCATTTGCTTATTCATATGGCATGATTCTCAGCTGTTATGACTTCAGGGAAATCACATCCTTCAGTGTCGCAAATGTATCCGGCTATGCAGGAGATAAGCTGACTCTGAAACTCACAGCGTCCCCTTCGGATTTCGAATCCACATTCAATGTAAATGGAACAAAGTTCGGAAAAGGACAGACCGTTACTTTCCAGTATGCACGGCCAGGGAAATATTCCTTCCCTGTCAAGACATCGGAAGGACTGTCCAAGACAGTAAGCATTACAATCAAGCCGGTGAAACTGGCGCTTGGCGGCGCACGTTCCCAGGGTACATGGAAGTCAACCACCCTGTACTGGCCGTCATCCACAAGAAGTGTCAGCATCGGCAGCAAATATTATCCGAATGAACCGAATGCAAACTTCTATAGAGTATACATGTATAAAGGCGGAAAGTATGTAAGAGTATGGCAGGGTGCTGCAAAGAGCGGTGTAAACCAGAGCGCTACCATTACAGGGCTTGCAGGAAACAAGACCTACAGCTTTAAAATTGCAGCCTGCTGGAAATGCAGCGACGGCACGGTCATTGAAGGCGCGCAGAGCGATGTTCTGAAGGCAGTGACAGCACCGGCAAAGGCGCCGGTCATCAAGAAGGCGAAAGCGACCGGAACGAAGTATCACAAAGCAACAAAGACCTATCATTCCGGACGATGGGATGCCGGCGGCGTATGGCACTCCGGATACTATACCAAGAATCCGGCATACAGCTCCGCAGCTGTCAAGGTGACATATACCAAGGTAAAAGGTGCCACATCCTATACTTCCAACGGCGTATCCTTTAAGAAGAACATTGCAGGATATACCATTGCCGGAAAAGTAAAGGCAGGGAAGAAAGTAAAAGTTAAAGTGCGTACAGTGAAGAAGAGCGGCTCATCCATCGCCTACGGACCATGGTCCAAGGCAAAGACAGTGAAACTGAAGAAGGCAAGATAACGGGTATATATGAAGAAGAAAAGAAGAGAAAAGAAAAGGAGGAGAAGCAATGAAACGAAGATTGTTGGCAGTGATGCTTGCCGTCTGTGTATCCATGGCATTCATGCCGATGCTTCCGGGCGGACAGGCAAGTGCAGTTACATTCATAGACGTACAGGATAATTCCAGTGCAGAAATGGCTGGAAACCCGGGCAGCGGAAACGCGTTTTCGCTGAGCACCTCGTCGGCACAGTACATCCGCTTCACACCGGAAGACTGGCCGAAGACTACAAGAAGTGAAGTATTCCTTACAGCCATAAGCTGCGGTGGAACACCGAAAGTTGTACAGGTCGATTCCAGCGGAAATGAAATACCGGGAGCGGCTGTCCATGACATGTGGGGAGGACATACCATGGAGCCGATTGTCATCACTAGAAATGAAATGTATGACCCATATCCATATGTATATTTCAAGATTACAGGGGGACTGGGATCAAAATTCTCGATTTCATCCTATCCATTCTACTATAACCAGTCCAAAGACAGAGCGTCAGAGATTCTGGACGATACTTCCGTGAAGGGATTCAATGTCCTGAAAGAAAGAGAGACCGGAAATTCCGACGGTACGCTGTGGTATAAGCTGACGGCACTGGAAAAGGCAAAGTACAGGATATCTACAACGGCAAAAAAATACTATTATTGCATTGGTAACGGAGATGCCGTATATGTACCGGATGGATCAGAAAAGACAGTAACGGTCAGCAAGGGACAGACCCTTTACATTGAGATTGTTGCGGATAAGAAGAAATGCGACATCCTGACCATCGAAAGAGATATTTTTAACCGCATGACATCCATGAAGTTCAATGCTTCAACATACAATGTCCCAGAAGGGACATCGAAGACCATTTCTTTGAACTATGCCAAGCTGGATCCGAACAAGTCTCTGGAATCCACCATTGTTTCCTTTGACAGCGGTGGCGGATGCAAGCTGACAAAAGGAACGGTAGGACAGACAAGCACGTCGTTTACACTGACAGGAAAGAATCCTGGAAAATATACGATCCAGGCAAAGAATTCCGAAGGCGTAACAGCAACGGCAGTAGTCAATGTAGTTCCGAAGAAAATGATTGTGGCAGGAGCCAGTTCCGAGGGAACATGGAAAAGTTCAGTCATCACTTTCGGCAGCCAGATCGGCGCAAAGAAGTATGCCATCTATCTGAGAAATTCTTCCGGTCAGTATGTATATAAAGGGATGGCAACTACAAATAAATATAATGTGACCGGACTGAAAGCCAATAAGACATATTATGTAAAGATTGCTCCGGTTGCATCCGGAACGTTCAAAGGCTCTGCATATAACATATATGGACCGCAGAGTGATGCCATCAAGATCATTACAGCACCGGCAAAGGCGCCTGTCATCAAGAAGGCAAAAGCGACCGGAACGAAGTATCACAAAGCAACGAGAACCTATCATTCCGGACGATGGGATGCCGGCGGCGTATGGCACTCCGGATACTATACCAAGAATCCGGCATACAGCTCCGCAGCTGTCAAGGTGACATATACCAAGGTAAAAGGTGCCACATCCTATGCTTCCAACGGCATGTCCTTTAAGAAGAACATTGCAGGATATACCATTGCCGGAAAAGTAAAGGCAGGGAAGAAAGTAAAAGTTAAAGTGCGTGCAGTAAAGAAGAGCGGCTCATCCATCGCCTACGGACCATGGTCCAAGGCAAAGACAGTGAAACTGAAGAAGGCAAAATAAGGAGGAGAGAAACATGAGGAAGAAATTATTAGGCATACTGGTTTGTTCCGTAGTCGTGGCGGCCATGACAGTGACGGCTTCTGCGGCTGACGGAGTAAGCGTAAGTTCGGCAAATTTCCCGGATGCAGGTTTTCGGGAATATGTAAGTGACACCTTTGATGTAAACCGCGATAATGTTCTTTCAAAGGAAGAGATTGCTGAGGCAAATGAGATTTCAATTGACCCGGAGAATGGATATTCTGCGACCGATCTGACAGGAATCGGATATTTGACAGAATTAAAGTCCATTTATGTGGATGGCATCAAGAAGGCGGATTTCAGCAAGAACACGAAACTGGAAAGCATTGACCTTGGATGGGGAAGCTTTACTTCCCTGGATTTAAGAAAGAACAAGAATCTGAAGAAGGTAGACGTGCAGTATGGGCAGCTGAAGAGCATCAATCTGAACGGGCTGACGAAGCTGAACTGGCTGAAACTGGCAGGCGACCAGCTGACAACGCTGGATATCTCCAATACAGGGCTTATGAGATCGGGAGATTCCTTTGCTGTTGTCGGACATCAGTTCCGGAAGTCAGATACGAAGGAACTTACCATCAATGTGACCATGACACATAAGCAGAAGGTTCAGTTTGATAAATTCTGTCAGAAACTGCAGGCGGAGCAGGCGCTAGAGGAGGATGCGGACGATGAACAGACCTATGTTGTTGTAAAGGTGACGCCGTACAAAGTAGTACCGGCAAAGACAGCATATGTATTCTCAGGAAAATACATAAAGCCGTCCGCTAAGGTCTACGACGGCCCAGACCTTCTGGGAAGCGGAGACTATACCCTTTCCTACAGCAGCTGCAAGAATGTAGGAACGGCTACAGTAACAGCGGCGATGAAGAACGGTCTGACCGGATCACAGAAGGCTACATATAGGATTAATCCGAAAACTACAGCCATTAAGAGCCTGAAGGCATCGAAGAAGGCGTTTACCGTAAAATGGAAGAAGCAGTCCGCGAAGATGGCAAAGTCCCGGATCACCGGCTACCAGATCAGATACAGCACATCTTCCAAGATGACAAAGGCAAAAACAAAGAAGGTCAAGGGATATTCAAAGACGTCAAAGAAGATTTCAAAACTGAAGGCGAAGAAGAGATACTACGTACAGGTCCGCACATATAAAGTAGTGAGTGGAAAGACGTATTATGGTGCATGGAGCGCAAAAAAGAAAATCAAGACCAGATAATATGAATGAGCAGTCTCTTCGGAGGCTGCTTTTATCTGTCCTTGAAAAGGCGGCGAATAGGTGATAGTATGGAGGAAGAAAAAAAGAAGGAGCGAAAGCCATGGAGATAAAGCTAAGAGCAGGAACGAACAATGTCAGTGCAGTGGCAAGATTAAAAAAGGGAATTGAAGTACCAGTCATTAAGGAAGGCAAGGATATGGAAATTGATCCGGAGAGACTTCCGAAGGCAATCGACGGGAAATTGATGTGTGAGGGATTGAGCATCCAGTCTGTATCGGAACTCGCAGCTTGCATCTATCTCGCAGGATATCCGGATGCATCCAGGGATATGACATTTGCCATCATGGATCTCATGTCGGGAGAAATGAAATGCGTGATGTTTATGGATGCCTATCGCCATGTACCGGGCTTTGAATTCCTGGATGAACTGGTATTAAGCGATTTTCTGGATGAAGGAGAATGCAGGGAATATATTCTGGACAGACTCGATGATCTTCTTTATGACGAATATAATATTGACAGCAAAGATCCCATTTTCAGAGGGCTCATCAATTTTGCAGCATGTTATCCAAGAATGAATGAACTGAAGAACGTAGAAATATCCGTATCCATCGACAGATACGGCTCTGGAATCACGATCTACCGGAACAGACTGAATGCTGTTCCCGGCATTGGCGGATTTCATGCGGTGGACGAAGAGGATTCCAGATATGATGAAATGTATGACCGGTGGGAAGCGCTCATCCGGGAGCATGTATTTCCTGAAACAAAGACCTTAATCTTTGGTGCAGATGATGTGGGCGAGCTGGTGGAACGGGCCCTGGCAACCGGAAACATCTACGAGATGCTGCCAAAGTCCGTAAGAGTAACAGAAAACTATGTGATAGATCTTGCAGCACTGGATCTTCACAGATAAACAGGAGAAAGCAAAGACTGCAGAAATGCGGTCTTTTGTCATGGAGGGACTAAAATGAATTGCAAAATGGCGCAGATGGAAGATATTGAAGCAGTCACCCGGCTGAGAATGACATATTTTGATCATGTCTATGCAGGAATCATGACGGTGCAGGAACGGGAACAGCTTTTTCAGACGAACGTGGAGTATCTGAAAGAGGAACTGAACCGCAGCCTGTTCATTTCCATTGTGGAGGAGGATGGAATAGTAGTTGCTTCCGCATACATGTCTGTCTTCCGCATGGCCGCAAATCTCCGGTCCAGATGCGGGAGATTCGGTGAAATATATGGGGTATATACGGATGAGGCATACAGGAGAAGAGGATTCGCAGACTGCAATATCCGCAGACTGATTCAGGCGGCCGGAGAACTGGGGCTGTCCCATCTCCAGCTGGAGGCATCGCCGGAAGGAGAGAATCTTTATCTGAGAAACGGATTTGTGAATGAAAATGCTACATATACGAGAATGCACTACGAGTTTGAAAAAGGCATTGTCCTGTGACAATGTAAAATGTATGTAAATTCATTATATTTAATACATAATTATGTAAAGAAAATCTTTTTTTTCAGATATCTCAGGTGTATTATATATATACTGAGATAAATTGAAAACAGTATTTTTACATGATATGGAGGCAAAATGGTTATTTTCTATAAAATAGTAGCTTTTCTTGGCGGTCTTGCAATGTTCCTCTATGGAATGCGGATCATGGGAGACGGTCTGAAGAGCTCATCCGGCGGTGCAATGAAGAATGCATTGGCAAAAGTAACAAACAGGCCGTTCATGGGATTCCTGCTCGGTGCACTTGTTACGGCAGCCATCCAGAGTTCAACCGCATGCATCGTCATCACAGTAGGGCTGGTCGGTGCAGGCTTTCTGACCTTCCGTCAATCCATCGGCATTGTTCTTGGCGCCAATGTAGGAACGGCAATCACGGCACAGATTATCCGACTGATGGATATTGATTCAGGAGCAGACAGCATTCTGTATTTCTTCAAGGCAGATAACCTGGCTCCCATGTCACTGATCATCGGCATTGTCCTGATCATGTTCACAAAGAGCAGATCCACGCAGAATGCCGGTAACATTGCAGCGGGATTCGGAGTTTTGTTCATGGGACTCATCTATATGACAGATGCAGTTTCAGAATTCAGCAATGTAATGACCAGTATGCTGGGAACATTCGAGCATAACTATCCGCTTGGATTCCTTGCAGGAGTTGGAGTTACGGGCGTAGTACAGAGCTCATCGGCTGTTGTCGGCATCATTCAGTCTGTAGCCAGCTCCATCGGTGTATCCTTCAGCGGCGTATTTGCAGTCATCATCGGCGTTAACATCGGCGACTGCCTGACCACCTATCTGGTAAGCAGAATCGGCGCAAAGCCGGTCCAGGTCAGAACTGCAATGATTCATATCATATATAATATTTTTGCAGCGCTTCTCATTATCGTGGCATTGTTCATCGGAAGAACGACAGGAGTCATTGGTGATGACCTGTGGTTCATGACCATGGATTCCGGCGGCGTTGCCAACGTGCATGGTATCTTCCGACTGGGGCCTGCTGTTGTACTTCTTCCATTCTCCGGACTGTTTGCAAACATTGCAGAAAAGATTGTCAAGGACAAGCCGCTCGAAGAGGAAGACCGTCAGGCACTGGAAGCTCTGGACGAGCTGGACGAGAGACTGGTAACATCGCCTGGTATCGCACTGGATCAGGTGAAGCATCTCATTATGCACATGAGTGAAATCGCACTGCATAACTATGATGCATGTGTAAAGCAGATCTATGAGTTTGATCCGGAAAGAGATACCAGAATTCAGCAGAGGGAAGATCTTCTGGATAAGATGACAGATGCAGCAAATAACTACATCGTATCCATTTCACAATATGTCACAACAGAAAAGGATGAGCAGAAGCAGAACTTCCTGCTGAAGGCACTGATCTGCTACGAGAGGATCGGCGATCTGGCGGTAAACATCACCAAATCGGTTGCTACAATCAGAGATATCAAGAGACCGTTCTCAAAGGTTGCATTTGAAGAACTCAAGATTGCAATTGATGCATGCTATGAAATCCTTGAACTTACAACAAGAGCATTCATAGAGGATGAAGAAGAGTTTGCAAAGAGAATCGAACCGATTGAAGAGGTTATCGATGACCTTGTTGAGGAGATTGCAGGAAGACATGTACAGCGCATGCTGGCCAATGCATGTGATCCGGTCGGCGGAATTGAATTCCAGAACATCCTCACAAATCTGGAACATGTATCGGATAAATGTTCAGACATGGCACTGTATATTCTCGGTCAGACAGACGATTCGATTTCCGGCCAGGAGCATCAGTATCTGTACAACCTTCATCGTTCGGATGACAGAACATATACCTATACATATAAGTCAACGCACGAAAAATATTTTGGACAGATCAGCGAGCTGGATTCCAAGGTAAAGGAAGAAAAAGAGCATTAAAAAAACAGATCCTCGGCATTGCCGGGGATTTTTATCCGGTCATGGCTTTTCTGCATTCAGAAACTCCTTTAGGACATAGAATTTGCCTGCAAAGGAGATGGCAAACATGTCCATGAGATATTTATTGTCTCTTCCCGGAAGAACTTCGCGGGAGATGGAGACATTTTCGCTGAAGATGTTCCGGGTCGCATTTTCGATTGCTTCGCAGAACCGGTCATATGTGATTTCATGAGAATCATCAAGACCCATGCCAAGGCTGATAAGCCTTGAAATGTCTTCGGTGGAATAGACCTGTTTCATGATATATACAACAAGAATCATTGCGATGGAAAGCCTGGAATATTTCTTTTTTTCAGGGGCATCGACCACCTTGGCCTTGACATAATTATTGACCATGGATTTTGTAATGGGCGGCACGGCCATCTCATCAAAGAACGGTCTTAGACTCCCGTTTACGTAGGTGACAACCTGATCCATGTATAGCCCGATATCCGGGATTTCCTTCCATCTTGGGATGTGAAAATGAATGGTATTGCTCATATATGATTCCTCCGACTCAATCATACCATAGGACGTGGTAAAAGTAAATAGTTGACGTGGTATTTAATATATGTTAATCTAGTAATGAAAACTAGATTTATATTTATTGTTATATTCCCTGTTTTATGGTAATGTATAGATGAATAAATAGGTGAAGCCCATAAAGAAAAGAGGAGCCTAATGGACTATCAGGAAATTAAGAAAATGGAAATGGAGAGAGCGGAAAAATTCATTGCAGAGATGAATGCTTCGAAGGATCCATATTTTAAATATAAGCAGTCACGTCCGATTACGGATCTGAAAAACATGTTTGAAACCAGTGTGGAGCTTTATGGGGACCATACGGCATTCATGCAGAAGTTCCAGAGAGGCGAGGAATATACAAAAATCACATATGCAGAAGCATTGTCAGATGTCAATGGACTGGGAACGGCTCTCATCCGCCATGGACTGAAGGGTAAAAGAATTGCCCTGATTGGCGAAAACTGCTACCAGTGGGCAAGCAGCTATCTGGCAGTAACCTGCGGCACGGGAATCATTGTTCCGCTGGACAGGGAGCTGGGAGCAGAAGAATTGACCCATCTCATCAAGGATTCGGAAAGTTCTGCCGTTCTTTTCACAAAGAAACATGAAGATCTTTTCCGGGAGATAAAAAATAGCGGAGAAACCGCCCTGGAAGTTCTGGTAAATCTGAATGCGGAAGAAAACAGCGAAGAAGTTTTTTCCTGGAAACAGCTCATAAACGAAGGAAAGTCCCTGATGGAATCGGGTGACAGAGCTTTTCTGGATGCTGAAATCATTGCAGATGAAATGGGAGTGCTTCTGTTCACATCGGGAACAACAGGAATTGCCAAGGCAGTCATGCTTTCGCAGACCAATATCTGTACGGACCTGATGAGTGCGCCGCTTCTTCTGGAGACGCTGGATACGGACACATTCTTCTCCATACTGCCGCTGCATCATACCTATGAATGCACCTGCGGATTCCTGATGCCGATGTATAAGGGCTCCTGTGTGGCATATTGCGAGGGACTGAAATACATACAGAAGAACCTCAAGGAGGTAAATCCCACATTCCTCCTGGCAGTACCCCTTATTTTTGAAAGTCTGTACAAGACAATCATGAAAAACATCCGGAAGAAGGGGCTTGAGGAAAAAGTAGAAAAAATCATGAAATGGAGCAGGATTACCAGCAGATTCGGAATCAATCTGAACAGAATCCTGTTAAAAGATATCATTGGAATATTCGGGGAGAATCTGGATGTTCTGATCGCAGGCGGTGCAGCAATGGATCCGGAAATCCTGAAGTTCTTCAATGAACTGGGATTTGTAGCAGTACAGGGATATGGACTGACGGAATGTGCACCGATGGCTGCATTAAGCCCGGATCTCCACAAACTGATGAGACCGGAGTCGGTGGGACATCTTCTTCCCGGCATGGAAGTGAAGATCATTGACCAGTCGGAAAACGGAACCGGCGAAATCTGTCTAAAGGGAAACAATGTCATGCTCGGCTACTATAACCGGCCGGAAGAGACGGCTGAGGCACTGCAGGACGGATGGTTCCATACAGGCGACCTGGGATATGTGGATGACCAGAACTTCATATATATCACGGGAAGAAAGAAGAATGTCATCATTACCGCAAACGGAAAAAATGTTTTTCCTGAAGAACTGGAATATTATCTCGGCAAGGTGCCATATGTCAACGAATCCATGGTATGGGCTGCATCCACCGAAGACGGCCAGGATACTTCCATCGTAGCGACCATCCGGCCGGATCTTGAGGAAATAAAGAAAGTACTTGGAGACAGCGCTTCTGACCCTGCAGAAATTGAAAAACTGCTTTGGAAGGAAATCGATAAGATCAATGCGGACCTTCCTCTATATAAGAGGATCAAAAGAGTATCTGTCCGGTTCGAAGAGTTCGAAAAGACGACAGGTCATAAGATCAAAAGATTTGTGGAAGCAAACAGAAATTAAAAAGAGAAGCGGCTTCAGCATGAGGCCGCTTTTATACATCACAGAAAACTTGGGAGGAAACGATGAAAAAGAAATTACTCTGCCTGGGAATCATGCTTGCTGTGGCATGTTCGATGATCTTTGTCCCTGTAACAGCTTCAGCATCAGCGGATGCTCTGGTAATTGCGAAAACGACAGTGTCCGGAAGTCATGCAGTCAAGGTTACATGGAACAAGACCAAGGGCGCGACAAAATATGTGATTTATGGGGCGCCATGCGGCAAGAAACAGAAAAAGCTGAAAACCGTAAAGGGAACATCCTATACAGTAAAGAAGATATCCGGAAAAAAACTGAAAGCCCATGCCGCCTACCAGTTTAAGGTGGCTGCATACAGCGGGAACAAGAAACTTGCAGAAAGCAGGAGCATGCACCTTTATACTGCAAATTACAAAGGAAAGTACGGCAATGCAAAGAGCATTACCACAAAAACAAAGGAGATTACGCTGACGGAAGGAAAGACAAGGAAACTTTCGGCAGCCGTAAAGATATATAAGGGGAAGAAGCACATGCCTGCCAGTCACGGAGCAAAACTGACATTCCGGTCGGGAAACAGGGCAGTGGCAAAAGTAAACTCCAAAGGCGTTGTTACAGCACTGAAAAAAGGTACGGCGACCATATACATACAGGATATCCGGGGCATCCATGTCAAAGTAAAGGTAACGGTTCAGCCGGCGCCAAAACCTGCGCCGGCAGTGGTGCCAACATACAAAGTTGTCTTTGATGCCAATGGCTCAGAGATTTCCGTTCCTGCGCAGACTGTGAAAAAAGGAATGAAAGCTGCAAAGCCGGATCTGAAAGCAGAAAAACGTTACGATATCCTCGGCTGGTATAAGGATCAGGCTTGTACGAAGGCATGGGATTTCAATAAGGATGCCGTAACGGGCAATGTGAGACTTTATGCGAAATGGAAAGCAAATTATCTCAGTTTTACAGCAGAAGAGGATCATGCGGCTGTTACAACAGAGAGACTGAAGTACTGTCCGGTAGGAATTGAATATTCCGAGAATCTCAAGGAGTGGAAGGACTTTACGAAGGATGGAGTCATTCTTGAAAAGAAAGGCGACTGCATCTACATGAGAGCAAAAGGCGTATGTAAAGAACCTCTGGAATTCAACTTTGATATCAGCGAGGGAAAGGTGGCTGCAGGCGGAAGCATCATGAGCCTTCTGGACGGTGAGATGAAAACGGAGAAGATTCCTGCGCCGAAGGAGGAATCTGACGGTGCCTTTAAAGAGCTGTTCCAGTTCTGTCATGACCTGACAGCAGCACCGGAGCTTCCTGCAGAGAAGCTTACGAAAAACTGCTACTATGGCATGTTTGAAAACTGCGATGCGCTGAAACAGGCACCGGAACTTCCGGCGGAAGAGCTGGCGGAGGCGTGCTACGGATACATGCTTTCCAGATGCTATGCTCTGGAAGAGGCACCGGAGCTTGGGGCGGCAGAGCTTGCAGACGGCTGCTACATCGGAATGTTTTATGACTGTTCCGCTCTGAAACAGGCACCGGAACTTCCGGCAGAAACGCTGGCAATGGGCTGCTATCAGGGGATGTTTGAAGACTGCATCCTGTTAAAGCAGGCACCGGAGCTTGCAGCAGATGTCATGACGGATTATTGCTATGCAGACATGTTTAATGGCTGCGATGCGCTTCAGCGGGCGCCGACCCTTGCTTCAGAAACTCTGGCGGAAAACTGCTACAGCGGCATGTTCTATGGCTGCGAGTCGCTTCAGCAGGCGCCGATGCTTCCGGCAAAGACCATGGAAAAAGAATGCTATCAGCACATGTTCAGCTGCAGCGCTTTGGAAGAAGCACCGGAACTTCCGGCAACTGTTCTTGCGGAGAACTGCTATAAAAGCATGTTCAGCTACTGCAGCGAGCTTAAGATAGCGCCGGAGCTTCCGGCGGCAGAGCTTGCAGGCGGCTGCTATGAGAATATGTTTAGGGACTGCACATCTCTGGATTCCGTAACCGTAGCGTTTACAGACTGGGGATCCTCAGGAAGCACTGTGGGATGGCTCAGCGGTACGGCAGAAAAAGGAACCTTCATCTGCCCTGCGGCTCTGGAAGAGAAAAGGGGAGAAGATTTCATTCCTGCAGAGTGGATTGTCAAGAATAATTAAAAATTGTATTTTACCGGCTGATCATCAGCCGGTTTTTACATATATATGCGTAAATCTACTTGAAAAGTGCGAATTGCAGGAGTACAATCAAAGCACGTAAGGATTGTTTTTTTGTAGAGAATGCGGGAGAGAAGGTTATGAGCAGAGAACGGGGAACAAAGAACAGGGGAGACAGACAGTTTACAAGGCAGCTGTCTCTTGCTGAGGAAATTGCAGAGATTCTCAGAGACAGAATCATCAAAGGGGAATATGCCATTGGGGAAAAGATTGTGGAAGCAGATGTGGCAGGCGAACTGAAAGTCAGCAGAACTCCGGTAAGAGAAGCTTTCAAGACCCTTCAGGATGAAGGCCTGATGCAATATATTCCGAACAGAGGCTGCTTTGCAAAAGGCTTTACCAAGGAAGACATGAGAGACATCTACCAGGTCAGAAAAAGCCTAGAGCAGCTGGCAGTAGAATGGTGCATTGAAAAAATAACGGATGAGGAGCTGGCAGAACTTTCACAGACAAGAGAACTGATGGAATTCTATACCCTTAAAAATGACAAAGCCAAGCTGATGAATGTGAATAGAGAATTCCATGAACAGATCTACGGCATCACAAAATCCAGATTTCTGTCACAGATTCTGAAATCTTATCAGGAGTATGTGAAGCAGGCGCGAAAAGTTACGGTATCTGAAGATGACTATCTGCAGGATATTCTGCAGGAGCATATTGAAATATTTGATGCCATCAGAGAAAAGGATGTGAAAAAAGCAGTAGAATGCGCGGGAATTCACATGGACCGGTCGCGGGAGCGGGCAGAAAGGAAATGGGGAATTCGGTGAGAATCTCCAATGGGTTTCAAAGGATATGAAGAAAGAAAAGGGAGTAATCAGACTACCATCTGATTGCTCCTTCATATTTTTCCAGGGATTTTCTGAGCAATGTTCCAAGAATTCCGATGGATATGAATTCTCCGATGAATATGGTCACCATGAAATAGAAGATGGAGCCTTCAAACGAATAGACAAGGGAGAGAACCCACGGAAGAATCAGGGTATTTGCAAGAATCGGCGGAATCAGCGAAATATAGCGGAATCTTCTGAGAAGGAAGGTTCCCAGGGCGCCAATCAGCGTTGCAGCTCCTCCAAAGAAGATATCCCATGGAGCGCATCCTGTCAGAATGTTGGATATGATGCATCCGGCAAACAGACCGGGAACGGCCGCAGGGGTAAACAGAGGGAGTATGCATAATGCTTCCGAAAGACGCAGCTGTATGACGCCGCTTGCAAGACCTGCCATATTGGACAGCAGTGTCAGAAGGATATATACGGAGGCAATGAGAGCTCCGTAGGTCAGATTGGATGTTTTTTTCATGTTGGTCTCCTAGTTTTGTTTTAGGTGAGGATGGTCACGAACTCACCAGAAGCATTGTACACCAGATAAAATGAATAGGCAAGAGAAAGTGCATATGGTATACTGAAGGCAGATGAAATCAGGAGGAACAAATCATGACAGTGAAAATGATCAGAGGGCCTTTCCGGGGAGGAAATCTTCCGGAGCAGTATTGCAGTGGGAACTATGAAAAAGTAAAGAAATTTCACCAGTCGCTGGATGTATATGCGCCTACGCCGCTGGTCAGCCTGACAGACCTGGCGGAAAGAATCGGCGTAAAGGCAATCTATGTAAAGGATGAATCCAAGAGATATGGCCTAAATGCATTTAAGGCCCTGGGAGCAGCATATGCAGTAGATGGTGTGCTGAAGGGAAGCGAAGGAAAGCCTCTCTTTGTAACAGCAACGGATGGCAATCACGGGAGAGCCGTTGCATGGGCAGCAGACCGGGCAGGCTGCAGATCCAAGGTGTTCATGCCGAAGGGAACGGCAAAAGCCAGACTGGATAATATCAACAACATCCCTCTTGCAAGTGCGGAAATCACCGATCTGAACTATGATGATGCGGTAAGGCTTGCAACAAAATATGCAGAAGAAAACGGCGGCGTCCTGGTACAGGATACCGGATTTGAAGGTTATGAGGACATTCCATGGGACATCTCTCTGGGATATACCATGATGGGGCAGGAGGCGCTGGAACAGCTCGCCGGAGTAAAACCTACCCATGTCTTCCTGCAGGCGGGCGTTGGCTCCATGGCAGGCGGCGTCCTGGGATTTCTCAAAGACATCTATGGAGCGGATGCACCGGTATTTTCCATCATGGAAGCGGAGCAGACAGCCTGCATCTATGAATCGGTCAGACAGGGAAAATATGTTGCCATTGGGGGTGATCCGCAGACCATCATGGCCGGATTAAACTGCGGAGAAGCCAATACGCTGACCCTTCCGGTTCTGGAGGCACATGCAGAATTCTTCTTCAGCATGAGCGATGAATATACGGAAGAGGGCATGCGGGAGCTGGCAGCAGCAGGTGTTGTCGCAGGTGAATGCGGAGGCATCGGAACAGGGCTTGTGAAAGCTCTCATGACCCAGGAGGAACTGGCAGAATACAGAGATGCCCTTGGTCTTGATGAGAACTCCATCATTCTTCTCTTCAGTACAGAAGGAGATACCGACCCGGTAAACTACAAAAAAATAATCGAAGGATGATTGCAGATTATGGCCTCCGCCGGAAGCGGAGGTTTTTTTTATGTTTTGGTCTAAAGATATGGAATTGCTTCCTGTGCTGTGATATAATATAGTGTCTTTTTAGTGACAGAATTATCGGGAGGAATATCATGGCAGACATTAAAGAAATGGAAAGCAGTAATTTTATCCATAACATCATCGATGGAGATCTGGAAAGCGGAAAGATTCAGGAAGTATATACAAGATTTCCGCCGGAGCCAAATGGATATTTACATATAGGGCATGCAAAGGCAATTTGCCTGAATTTCACAACTGCCCAGAAATATAAAGGAAAAGTAAATCTGAGATATGACGATACAAATCCGGTAAAGGAAGATGTTGAATTTGTAGACTCCATTGAAGCCGACGTTAAATGGCTCGGCTTTGACTGGGACAAGAGACTGTGGGCATCCGAATACTTCGACCGGATGTATGAATGTGCCGTAGCGCTCATTAAGAAAGGCAAGGCATTCGTATGCGATTTAAATGCCGATCAGATCAGAGAATACAGAGGGACATTAAAGGAGCCGGGGAAAGAATCTCCATACAGAAACAGAACCGTTGAAGAAAACCTTCAGCTGTTCGAAGAAATGAGAGAAGGAAAATATGCAGACGGCGAAAAGGTATTGAGAGCAAAAATAGACATGGCTTCCTCAAACATCAACATGAGAGACCCTGTCATCTACCGGATTGCCCATGCAACCCATCATAATACGGGAGACAAATGGTGCATTTATCCGATGTATGACTTTGCCCATCCAATTGAAGATGCGATTGAGGGAATCACCCATTCCATCTGTACGCTGGAGTTTGAAGACCACAGACCGCTATATAACTGGGTTCTGGAAGAACTGAACTGGGAAAATCCGCCGCAGCAGATTGAATTTGCCAGACTGAATCTTACAAACACAGTCATGAGCAAAAGATATCTGAAGGCTCTGGTAGATGATGGCGTGGTAACCGGATGGGATGATCCGAGAATGCCGACCATTGCAGGGCTGAGAAGAAGAGGATACACGCCGGAGGCAATCCGGGAATTCTGTGAAAGAATCGGAGTTTCCAAAGCAAATTCATTGGTAGATATTGCACTTCTTGAGCACATCATCAGAGAAGATTTAAAGACAAAGGTATGTTCAAAGAATGTGGTAGAAGATCCAATCAGAGTTGTCATCACCAACTATCCGGAAGGACAGACAGAAGCGTGTGAAATGGAAAACAACAGGGAGAATCCGGAACTTGGTTCCAGAATGGTTCCGTTTTCCAGAGAACTCTGGGTGGATGGCGCAGACTTCATGGAAGTTCCGGCAAAGAAATATTTCAGACTGTTTCCGCCGCATGTGAAAGCGGATGGTACAGAAAAGGACGGAAACGAAGTCAGATTCAAGGGTGCATATTTCATCAAGTGCAATGAATGTGTGAAGAATGAAGACGGTTCCATCCGGGAACTGCACTGCACATACGATCCGGAAACCAGGTCCGGCTCAGGATTTGAAGGCCGCAAGGTAAAGGGAACCATCCACTGGGTGGATGCTGCAACCGCAGTACCGATCAAGGTAAGAAACTATCATTATCTGATGATTCCGGATGAAGAGGGAAACAACGTGCTCAATGAAAATTCTGTGGAGGAAAAGATCTGCTATGCAGAAAGCTCAATCATGGATGTAAAGCCGGGAGAAAGATTCCAGTTCTTCAGACATGGCTACTATATTGCAGACGAAAAAGACTGCACAGAGGATGAACTGGTATTTAACAGAATCGTTGATCTGAAGAGTTCATATAAGCCGGGGAAGTAAAGAAAGGCAAAATACAAACGATGAAACAGATAAACCCGAAAGGGGTAGGAGGTATAAAATGACAAGATTTGTAGGTACAACATCAAGAGGATTAAGAGCGCCAATCATCAGAGAGGGAGATGATCTGGTAAAGATCACTGCAGATACCCTGATTGGCTGTGTGGAAGCAGGCGAATTTGAAATCGGCAGAAAGGACGTTCTGGCTGTTACAGAATCCATTCTTGCAAGATCGCAGGCAAACTATGCGACAGTAGACGATATCGCTGCTGACGTAAAGGCAAAGCTTGGCGGAGAAACCATTGGCCTGATTCATCCGATTCTTTCCAGAAACAGATTTGCCATCTGCTTAAGAGGAATGGCAAGAGGAGCAAAGAAAGTTGTTCTGATGCTCAGCTATCCGAGTGATGAAGTGGGAAATCATCTTCTGGACATCGACAAACTGGATGAAAAAGGCATTAATCCATATACAGACGTTTTGTCACAGGAAGAATTTGAAGGACTGTTCGGCAAATCCAAGCATACATTCACGGCAGTGGACTATGTAAACTATTACAAAGGAATCATTGAAGAAGAGGGCGCTGAGGCACAGATTGTATTCTCGAACAATCCGAGAAAGATCGTGGATTATACAGATAAGGTCATCTGCTGCGACATCCACACAAGAGCAAGGACCAAGAGACTGGTCAAGGCAGCAGGCGGAGACATTGTACTGGGCATGGACGATATTCTGACAGCTCCGATCAATGGAAGCGGATGCAATCCGGATTATGGTCTTCTTGGTTCCAATAAGGCAACAGAAGAAAAGATCAAGCTGTTCCCGATCCATTGCCAGGAATTCGTGGATGCCGTGCAGAAGAATATCCAGGAAAGAACAGGAAAGACAGTGGAAGTCATGGTATATGGCGACGGCGCATTCAAGGATCCGGTAGGAAAGATCTGGGAACTTGCAGACCCTGTAGTATCTCCGGGATACACTTCAGGACTTGTAGGACAGCCAAACGAACTGAAACTGAAGTATCTGGCAGATAATGATTATGCAGAGCTGAAGGGCGAAGAATTAAAGGAAGCAATCTCAGAAGCCATCAAGGCAAAGGATGCAGACCTGGTTGGACAGATGGCAACAGAAGGAACTACGCCTAGAAGGCTGACAGACCTTCTTGGTTCTCTGTGTGACCTGACATCCGGCTCCGGAGATAAGGGAACACCAATCATCTACATCCAGGGTTATTTCGATAACTATACAGACTAAGGATATTCATTTGGAGGAATTGCAATGAACAGAGAAGAAGCATTAGAGATTCTGAAGAAATATAACAAGGAGCCATTCCATATCCAGCATGGGGAAACAGTATCCGGTGTAATGAAATATTTTGCCAATAAACTGGGCTATGGCGAAGAGGCAGATTACTGGGAACTGGTAGGGCTTCTCCATGACATAGATTTTGAGCTTTATCCGGAAGAGCATTGCGTCAAAGCAGTGGATATTCTGAAGGAAGAAGGTGCAGAAGAGCGCATGATCAATTCCATCATTTCTCATGGCTGGGGAATGACAGGCGCAGCGGTAGAACCGGCACATGAAATGGAAAAAGTTCTTTTCGCATGTGATGAACTGACCGGACTGATTGGTGCAGCAGCACTAATGAGACCATCAAAATCCGTGCAGGACATGGAACTGAAATCCATCAAAAAGAAGTTTAAGGATAAGAAGTTTGCAGCAGGATGTGACAGAGACGTCATCAGAAAAGGAGCCGAAATGCTCGGCTGGGAACTGGACGATCTCATGCAGAAGACACTGGATGCAATGAAGACATGCTGTGAATAAAAGAAAATCTAAGCCCGCCAATGGCGGGCTTGTCTTTAGATATGTGTAATCAGAAAATAGAGAAGTTAAAAGAAAGCCTTCAGAAAAGAGGCAGCATTACAGTGGCGCTTTCCGGCGGAGTGGACAGCATATTTCTGCTTGCCTTTGCTCATGAGGTGCTGGGGGACGGAGCGTCTGCCGTGACAGCAAAAGCTCCAAACTTTGCATCGGATGAAGGAGCATACGCCGCCCGGTTCTGCAGAGAAAGGGGCATCCGGCATGAAATCGTTCCGGTATCCCTCATGGAAGAAATCCGGGAGAACGGAAAGGACAGATGCTATGTCTGCAAGAAGAAACTCTTCACAGAGCTCCTGTCTCGTTCGGAAAATCTGGCCGACGGAACGAATCTGGATGACCTGGGAGACTACCGGCCTGGCATCCGGGCCCTTCATGAACTGGGGATCTGGAGCCCGCTGAAGGAGGCAGGCCTGACCAAGGCAGAAATCAGAGAGGAACTTCGAAAAAGAAACATCGACATCCATGATAAGCCGGCATATGCCTGTCTGGCATCCAGGGTGCCGTATGGAGAAGAGATTACGGAAGAAAAACTGACCGCCATTCAAAAGGTGGAAGAAGGTTTGAAAGAACTTGGTCTTACCCAGGTGAGAGCAAGACATCATGGGGAGATTGTAAGGATTGAGATTCTTCCAAAGGAGTGGAAGGTTTCACTTTTTGAGAAGATGAATGAAATAGGAAAGTGCGCAGGATTTCAGTATGTGACACTGGATCTTGAAGGATATGTGATGGGGAGGATGAACAAAGCATGACAGCAGTGCACATCATACTTACACTTCTGGTAGGTGCATGCATCGGATATGTGACAAACTATATAGCAGTAAAGATGCTGTTCCGGCCGCATGAAGAGAAAAAGATCGGGAACTGGCGCATCCCGTTCACACCGGGGGTAATGCCGAAAAACAAGCCGAGAATCGCAAGAGCCTGCGGCAATGCCATCGCAGGAACCCTTCTCTCAAAGGGCGATCTGAGAGAATCTCTCATGGGAAGCCTCAAAGGTCTGGAAGAGATGAAAATCGGCGCGGTCCTGGGAGACAATGAGACAGAGATTGCGGCTGCAATCCTGGAAGACAAAGTCATGGAAGAAATCCGGAAGATTGACATAGGAACGCTCATTGCAGAAAAGGGAATCTCCATTGTCATGGATAAGCTCAAAGGCACCATGCTTGCGATGTTTGTTACGAAAGATACGCTCATGGGCTTTGCTGCACCCGTTACGGCCGAAGCAGAGAAGTTCATTGAGAACGAAGGCAGAATCAGAATCCGGGAAGCCATTGAAAACAAACTGGAGGAAATGCGGGAAAAAACTGCCGGCGAGCTGGCAGGAAGCATAGGAATCGATCTCAGCGAATTTGTCATGGAGATTATTGAAAAATGCATCGGTGAAATGGACATTGCCGGCATGGTAGAGAAAAAGATCAATGACATGAACATTGCAGAGTTCGAGGCGCTGGTTCTTTCTGTCATGAAGAAAGAACTGAATGCCATTGTCAATCTGGGAGCATTGATCGGGCTTGTAATCGGAGCAATTAATCTCCTTTTACCATAGACAAAAGAGCACATCAGTTGATATAATATATAGTTGGAAATATTCAAATGGAGACAGAAAATGAGTAAAGTAGTAACAGGAATAGACAGCAGCGGATCATTTAGAGTCTACGTAACGGTAACGACGGATATGGTTGAGACGGCAAGGCGGATACACGATACGACACCACTTGCTACAGCAGGACTTGGAAGGACGCTTACAGGAGCCGGAATCATGGGAATCCTGCTGAAAAGCGAGGATGAAAAGCTGACGGTTCAGTTTAAGGGAGACGGCCCGGCGCAGCAGATTCTTGCCTGCGCGGATGGAAAAGGAGATGTGAAAGGATATATTGCAAATCCCGATGTTTCCCTCCCCCTGACAGCAGAAGGAAAGCTGGATGTCGGCGGAAGCCTTGGAATCGGCACGCTGACAGTCATCAAGGACCTTGGACTCAAGGAACCATACATGGGGCAGATTGACCTGGTGGATGGAGAGATTGCAGATGATCTCACGGCCTACTACTATATCTCGGAGCAGCAGAATACATCTTTTGCACTTGGTGTGAAGATTCAGGAAGACTGTACGGTAAAGGCTGCGGGTGGAATGTTCATCCAGATGCTTCCGAATGCAGAAGAAGGGGCCATCGAAGCCCTGGAAGCCATGCTGAAGGACATGCCGCCGCTCACATCCATCATTGAAGAGGCGCAGGAAAAAGGCATTGGAAAATCCGATCTTGGCATCTGTGAAGATGTCATGACAGACATCTTCCGGAACATGCCGGAGGAATATGAAGTATCCCGCCTTTCCGACCGGGTAATCCGGTGGCACTGCGACTGCAGCCAGGAGAGAATCGAAAGAGCGCTCATGACCGTAGGCGTGGAAGAAATGCGCAAAATCATTGAGGAGGACGGAGAAGCTGAACTGACCTGCAATTTCTGTACAAAGAAGTATCACTTTGACCGGCAGGAACTGGAAGAGCTTCTTGAGGCAATGCTATGAAGGAAATGCTGCTGAAGATTACCGGTACGCAGAAGCGGCCGGGTAATCCGGAGGAGGTCATTGAATTCATGACCATGAGCCGCATATACCAGAAGGGAGAATCGGTCTATGTGGTATATGAAGAAACAGAACTCTCCGGCATGGAAGGAAACACAACGACAATCCGGCTGACCGGAAACTGCGCGAAAATGATGCGCTTTGGATCGGACAAGGAACAGACTGCCAGCCTGTGTTTTGAAAAAGGGAAGAAATCGGAAGGCTTTTTCAGAACGCCGATGGGAAGAATCGGAATGGAAGTTGAAACAAAAGACATGGAAAGCGATCTTTCGGCAGAAGATGGCGGGCATGTCAGAATCACATATGGTATGGACCTCCTGGGAGTCTTTGAAGCAGAAAACAGACTGGACATTGAGGTCATTGGAGGAAAAGACAATGGGAAAGAAAACTGTTAAGGTGATTGCAATCATACTGGCAGCAGCATTGGTTATTACAACATTGGCAATGGGCGCAGGCACATTCTTTTAATGAAAGGCAGAAAAAATGGGAGATGTAATGAAAAAGGGATTTGATGCAGAAAAATACCTGGAAGAACAGTCGAAATACATACTGGAAAGAATCAATGACAAGGACGCGGAAAGACTGTACATAGAGTTTGGCGGAAAACTGGTCCATGATAAACATGCGATGAGAGTTCTGCCCGGGTTTGATGAAAATGCGAAAATCAAGCTGCTTCAGAAAATGAGCGACAAAGTGGAGATTATCATCTGCATCTATTCGGGAGACATTACGACGAATAAAACAAGGCAGGACTTTGGCATCACCTATGATCTGGAAGTTCTGCGTCTGATTGATACCTTCAGAAAATATGATCTGAAAATCAATAGCGTCATTGTGACGCGTTATCAGGATTCGCCTTCTGTAAACATGTTCATCTCAAAACTGGAAAGAAGAGGAATCCGTACATATAAGCACTATTTCACCAAAGGTTATCCGACAGATGTGGAGACCATTGTATCCGATGAGGGATATGGTGCAAACCCATACATTGAAGTAACAAAGCCTCTGGTAGTTGTTACAGGTCCGGGCGGCGGCTCCGGAAAACTGGCAACTTCCCTTTCCCAGCTCTACCATGAGAACAAGAGAGGCGTAAAAGCAAGATATGCAAAATTTGAAACCTTCCCTGTATGGAACCTGCCGCTGAAGCATCCGGTAAATGTGGCATATGAAGCAGCAACGGCAGATCTGAAGGATGTAAACATGATTGACTCCTTCCATCTGGAGGAATATGGCATCAAGGCCGTAAACTATAACCGTGACCTGGAAGTATTCCCTGTCATCCGGAGAATCATCGAAAAGATCACAGGAGAAGAATCGGAATACAAGTCACCGACAGACATGGGGGTCAACAGAATCGCATCTGCCATCATTGATGATGAAGTCTGTGCAGAAGCGGCAAGACAGGAAATCATCCGAAGATATATCATCGCCCAGTGCGATTACAAAAAAGGAAAGATTGATGAGGAGACATTGGCAAGAATCAAGCTGATCATGGATGACATGAATCTGAATTCGGCAGACCGGACGGTCATCCAGATCGCCAGAGATTATGCAGAAAGCAAGATTGACAAATGCTCCAGATATATGAACGTAGTTGTCATGGCCATTGAGCTCCCGGACGGAAGAATCATTACAGGGCGCTCCTCCAGAAGAATGGTAGCAGCAGGCGCTGCATTATTAAATGCCATCAAGACGATAGCAGGCATTGAGGATGAGGCACATCTCATTGCCCCGGAAGTGCTTGCGGGCATCCAGAAATTAAAGACGGAAGTCCTTGATCAGGACAAGGCGTCCCTATCCTGTGAGGAGATCATCAATGCACTTGTAGTATCTGCGACGACTAACCCTCTTGCAGCCAGAGCCATGGAATACCTTGATAATCTCAAGGGATGCAAGGCACACTGTACAGCCATTCTTTCAGATAGTGACGAACATATCGTAAGATCACTTGGCATTGATGTAACCTGTGATCCTGAGTATGCAACCAACAACCTGTACTTTGCATAACAGGCAGCGGAACTGTCATATTCCCGCAAGGGAATGAACATAGGAGAAAACATGGATTTAGATATTTTAAAGAACAAAAAGGTTTCTGACCTCAGAGAGATTGCAAAAAGTCTGGATATTGCCGGAACCTCAGGAATGAAGAAAGCAGAACTGATTGAAGTGATTTCTGTCGTTGCCGGAGCAGAAGAAAAGGAAAAGAAACCGGAAGTCAAAGAAGAAGAGCAAAAAGAGCAGAGGACGGTCGTTCCGGATAAGGATGACGGAAGATATGAAGTGGAAGGCATCCTTGAAATCACGGAAAGGGATGGAAACGGGAATGGCGGATTCGGATTTCTCCGTTTTGATAACTTCCTCACATCAGATAGAGACATCTATGTAGGACCTGCACAGATCAGAAGATTTAATCTCAAGACTGGAGACAAGATCACTGGAATCGCAAGACCTCCGAGAGACAGCGAGAGATTTGGAGCGCTTCTCTATGTTGCAGCAGTCAACGGCGATGAACCGGGCGTGGCAATCAGGAGGCCGGATTTCGACGACCTGACGCCAATATTCCCATATGAGAGACTGAAACTAGAAGGCGGAGGAAAAGATTTCGCACTCAGGCTCATTGACCTCATTGCGCCGGTAGGAAAGGGCCAGAGAGGCCTGATCGTTGCACCTCCAAAAGCCGGAAAGACAGTGCTTCTGAAGAAGGTTGCAGCCGCTGTGCAGGAAAAGCAGCCGGAAGCGGAGCTGATCGTTCTTCTTGTGGATGAAAGACCGGAGGAAGTAACGGACATGAAGCGGTCGCTCAAAGAAGGCGGAGAAGTAATATATTCAACCTTTGATGAGCTTCCGGCACATCATGTAAAGGTTGCTGAAATGGTGTTTGCAAGAGCGCAGAGACTGGTGGAACATGGAAAGGATGTTGTCATCCTTCTGGATTCCATTACAAGACTTGCCAGAGCATACAATCTGGTAGTGCCTGCATCCGGCAAGACTCTTTCCGGCGGTTTTGATCCGGCCGCACTATATAAGCCAAAGAAGTTCTTTGGTGCAGCAAGAAAGATGGAAGAGGGCGGAAGCATCACCATCCTTGCCACAGCGCTCATTGAGACAGGCTCCAGAATGGATGATGTCATCTATGAAGAATTCAAGGGCACCGGCAACATGGAGCTTCATCTTGACAGAAAACTTTCAGAAAAGAGAATCTTCCCTGCCATCAATCTCAACAAGTCAGGAACAAGAAGAGAAGATCTGCTGCTTGGTGAAGATGAGCTTGAAGCGGTAAATAAGATGAGAAGAGCGCTTTCAAACGTTGGAACACAGGAGATTACAGAGACGATTATCGCATACATGGCACGCACAAAGAACAACAGAGAGTTTGTTCAGTTCATTAAGAAGATCAGTCTGGAAAGATAAATACATATATGGATTTAAGTAGAATTTTCATGAAAGATGCCAGCCCTACAAAGATGGGCGGGCAGGCAGTAATGGAAGGCATCATGATGAAAGCCGATACCAAGCAGGCTGTTGCGGTAAGGCTTCCAAACGATGATGTGTACATTAAGACAGAAAAGCTGCCAAAGAGAAGCAAATGGTTTAAAATACCCATCATACGCGGCGTTGTTGTCTTTGTAGACTCCCTGGTGCAGGGAACAAAGACACTGATGCATTCTGCCGACGTCCTGGAAAAATATGAAGAGGAGCTGGGCGAAGGTGCCCAGATGGAAAAGGGAAAGTTCGAGCTGTGGCTGGAAAAACACTTTGGCGAGAGAGCTGTCTGGAACATCCTGATTGCAGTTTCTGTAATCATTGCTCTGGTTTTTTCCATCGGTGTATTTGTCATAGGTCCTACCATCGTGGTTGGATGGATGAAGCATGTTACCGGCAATGAGATCATACTGAACCTGACAGAAGGACTTTTAAGAATTGCAATATTCATACTCTATGTATGGCTGATTGCAAAAATGGAAGACATCCGGAGGACGTTCCAGTACCATGGAGCAGAGCATAAGACCATACACTGCTTTGAAAACGGACTTGAACTTACGCCGGCAAACTGTCAGACCTTCTATACACTCCATCCGAGATGCGGAACCAGTTTTCTGGTATTTGTCCTGGTAATCTCGCTGATTCTGTTTTCTTTCCTGGGATGGCCGAATCTGGCAATGAGAATTCTGTCCAGACTTCTCCTGATTCCATTCATTGCAGGAATCTCCTATGAAGTGCTGAAATGGGCCGGAAAGTCCGACAACTGGTTTATTAAAATCATATCCATTCCGGGACTGTGGCTGCAGATGCTGACAACAAAGGAACCGGACGAAAGCCAGCTGGAGATTGCCATTGCAGCAGTAAAGGCAGCAAGGGATGCAGATGCTCCGGAATATGAGGGCATTGCGGATCTGGATGGAAATTTCATAATGACAATGGATGAGTATTACGAAGAAAAAAGAGGTTGATCATGGGCTTATTATTACGAGACTTATTAACAATGGCAGAAAAGCAGATGAGCGATGCAGGTGTTCCTGATTTTGAGCATGATGCAAAAGCTCTTCTTGAATACGCACTTGGTTTCAACAGGACGGACATATTCATGATGTGGTCCAATGAGATTGATGACATACGCATCGATAAATATCTGGATGTTGTTGACAGAAGGTCAGCAGGAGAACCGCTCCAGTACATTACAGGGACCCAGTGTTTCATGGGCATTGATTTTAAAGTGACACCGGATGTGCTGATTCCCCGTCAGGATACGGAGCGCCTGGTGGATAATGCAAAACTGATCATCAACATGAAGAATACCAAAAAGACAGTAAATCCGGACAGTGATTATATCTATGAAAGCATTCTTCCAAGGAAGAACTGGAAAATCCTTGATCTCTGTGCAGGAAGCGGCTGCATTGGCATATCTCTTGCCAAGCAGTGCGATGGAATCAAGAAGGCATATCTGGCAGACATCAGCCCGGAGGCGCTGATAGTTGCAAGAGAGAATGCAAGGAATGCCGGCGTAGAAAAGCTGATTCAGATGGTGCCGGGAGATCTGTATGGAGGCCTTAAGAAGAGAGAACGTTTTGACATGATCATTTCCAATCCGCCATACATTCCAAGCGATGTGATTCCTACCCTCATGAGAGAAGTGAAGGATCATGAGCCGATGATGGCGCTGGATGGCGGGAAAGACGGTCTGGATTTCTATAGAAGAATCATTGAAGGAGCGCCGGAAAGACTGGAAAGAGAAGGGATTCTTGCGCTGGAGATCGGTCACGATCAGGCGGAAGCAGTGACCCGGATGATTGAGGAGACAGAGAAGTTCAAGAAGATTGAAGTGCTGAAGGATTATGGCAATAATGACAGAATCGTTCTTGCTCTCGGAAAGTAGATAAACAGATGAAAAAAGCAGGATGGATGATTTCTCTGATCGCCCTGCTGGTCATTCTTGCAGGATGCGGCAGTCCGTCAGAAGAAACGGATGTGAAAAAAGTGGAAACAGCAGAGAATGTCATGACATTTTCCGAATTTGATGAAGAATTCATGGACTTCATGGCAGAGCGGAGCACCGGAAACTACATGGTATCACCCCTGTCTTTCCGGTATGCGCTGGGGCTGCTGCTTTCCGGAAGCAGCGGAAAGACGGAGCAGGAGCTGATGAAAGCTCTTGGAATCGGAAGCGAAGAAGAGTGGGGAGAGTATTGCAGAGCATTTCGTGATTTTGCTGACGCTTTTGAAGATGCGGAAAGTGATGATCGGGCGCTTAGAGTCTGCGATTCCATCTGGAAGAGAAAAGACATCTCTGCGGATTTTTCAAAGGAATACAGAAAGAAGATTGAAGAGAGCTACGGTGCAGAATATCTGGATTTCACACCGGAGAATGCGGTAAAGAAAATCAACGGATGGGTCAAAGAAAAGACAGAGGAAATGATACCGGAGTTCCTTCCGAAAAACTATGATACAGAAAACCTTGCTGTTGTTCTGATCAATGCGCTGTATTTCAAAGATGCATGGTGCACCCCGTTCATGAAGGAGTCGACCCGGGAAGGGACCTTCCATGCAGCAGGAGGAAAGGATGTAAAAAAATACTTCATGATGCAGGAAGATCAGGTTCCGTATTATGAAGATGAGGATACAAAACTTGTCATCCTTCCGATGAAAGGAGATGTTTCCATGGCATTTGTCATCGGAGATACGAAAGGTCTGAGCGGAAAACTTTCGAAAGCCCAGTCCGAAAAGGTCCGGTTAAAAATTCCGAAGTTTGATTTCGAGACAGAACTTTGCGGCCAGGAACTCAAAGACTTTCTGAAGGAAAGAGGCGCAGAAGCAGTATTTGATCCGGAGAAAGCCGAATTTGCAGAAATGATGGAATATCCGGTCCATGTGAACGATATTCTGCAGAAGACAAAAATCGGAATGGATGAAGGCGGCGTTGAAGCTGCAGCAGTGACCGGCATGATGATGGTCGGAACTGCGGCATCCGAGGATGAACCGAAAAAGTTCACTGCAGATCAGCCGTTTACTTTCTATATCTACGCAGCCTGCAATGAGAAAACGGAAATCATGTTTGCAGGAAGGGTCGAAGAATAAAAGAGGCATGTAAAAAGGAAGAGCAGACCGCTCTTCCTTTATTCATGATGCCTGTATTTCGTATTCTGCCATCTGCCGCCGTTTAATCGGTGCATTTCCTCGGTCAGATGGTCCCAACGCAGCACGTCCCTGCTGTCCGGGAAGAATTCTACGAACTCTCCGCCTACAAAGGTGTAGAATCTGGAGATGTCCGTGCACATTCCAAAGGTTGGAACCTGCTCTGTAGTCAGATCAAAACTGTAAGTTTCATCATTTTTTGTTCCCTTGAAATGAAGGCCTTCCATATCTAGAGTGAGGATTCCATCACCGACGATGATGGAGGTATCTTCATGTGCAAGAGATTTGTATTCCGGAAGAGTTCCGATTCTCACATGCTCGGAGTACGAAAAGCCTTCCTTCCTTACATCTTCTGCGGCTCTTTCTCTTTCCATGATGGTCCAGTCCGTGACAAGATCAGGACAAATGGAAGCCTCATCTGCAGGTCTGATGTTATAGCATTCGTCAATTTCAATGGCATTGCCGCAGGCAGTGCATCTCATGATGTTTCCTTCGGTCTTCATCCGGTGCATGGCTCCGCACTTCGGGCACATGTAGAGCAGGGTGTCAAGATCCTTTGCCATTTCTCCGCTGCCATCATAACGGATCTGTTTTTCCTTATTCCAGATGTAGTTATCAAAGGCAAGAAGCCTGTTCATCCGATCTTCGATTTCAAGATCTGTCATGGTCTTCAGCTCCTCTGCTGTAAACATCCGGTCCACAACGACTTCTACTTTTCCGTGGCGTATGTCCAGGCAGTGCTTGGTATATGCCAGATATCCGCCCTTGATCTTTGAATAGTAGACAGGAATGCCGAGCTTTTTGATGAGTTTTCCCGTTCCAATCATGACAGGCTGCGCCATGCCTGTAATGGAGCTCATGCCTTCCGGCATCAGACATATGCTGCAGCCCTGCTTTACAAGGCTCATGATCTGCTTTGCGCAGTAAAAGTCCGGTGTGAAGTTCTTCTTTGGGACCACCTGCATGGTCTTAAGAACAAGGCTTAATGGGAATCTGAAAAATTCGTTATATCCAACAACATAATTCAGTTTTTTTGGAAGACATGGGGGTGATGCAAACTGATACTCCACTCTTGTGGAATGGTTTGCAATCATGAGAATCGGGCCCGGTTCTTTTGAAGGATCTGCCTTGATCTCGAATCCTGCATGATCTTTCCTGTTCAGCACCTTTATGACCTGCATCAGTATCCAGTAGAGGAAACCGTTGGGTGCGTGGAGCTTGCGGGAATGAATTTTCTGTTCCAGTGTTTTTTTATTCTTCATGTTTTTACCTTCTGATGATTCATATGTTTCATTATACCCTATGAAGAAAGAATATGCCATAGTGTACATTTTTCTGCGAGATTTTAAGAAAAATATGCCGCAGAGGTTGACTTTGATGAGTTGGATAGGTAACATAAAAGTAGCGGCTGACCGCAAGGAAATTATTAGCAATCAGAACTGAAAAAAGAGAGGAAACAATATGGCACTTGATTTAACAAAGTATGGTATTACGGGAGTTGAAGAAGTAATACATAACCCGTCCTATGAATTTCTGTTTGAAGAGGAAACAAAGGAAGGCCTTACTGGATTTGATGTAGGCACCCTGACAGAACTGGATGCAGTAAATGTAATGACAGGGATCTTTACAGGACGTTCCCCTAAGGATAAATTCATCGTTATGGATGAAAACTCAAAAGACACTGTATGGTGGACTTCTGATGAATACAAAAATGATAACCATCCTTGTTCCGAAGAAGCATGGGCGGAATTAAAGAAGATTGCCCAGAAAGAACTTTCCGGCAAGAGATTATTCGTAGTGGATGCATTCTGCGGCGCAAACGAAGATACAAGAATGGCAATCAGATTTATCATGGAAGTAGCATGGCAGGCACACTTCGTAGAAAACATGTTTATCAAGCCGACAGAAGAAGAACTTGCAAACTTTGAACCCGACTTTGTAGTATACAATGCTTCAAAGGCAAAGGTAGAAAACTTCGAAGAACTGGGACTGAACTCAGAGACAGCTGCAGCATTCAACATCACAAGCCGTGAACAGGTTATCATCAACACATGGTACGGCGGAGAGATGAAGAAGGGCATGTTCTCCATGATGAACTACTATCTTCCTCTTCAGGGAATTGCAGCAATGCACTGCTCCGCAAACACTGACTTAAATGGTGAAAATACTGCCATCTTTTTTGGACTTTCAGGAACAGGAAAGACGACTCTTTCCACTGACCCGAAGAGATTACTGATTGGTGATGATGAACATGGCTGGGATGATGACGGCGTATTCAACTTCGAAGGCGGATGTTATGCGAAAGTTATCAACCTGGATAAGGAAGCAGAACCGGATATCTACAATGCAATCAAGAGAAATGCTCTTCTTGAAAACGTAACTGTAGACGAAAACGGAAAGATTGATTTTGCTGACAAGAGCGTTACAGAAAATACAAGAGTATCCTATCCAATCGACCACATTGAAAAGATCGTTAGACCGAAGTCAGCAGCTCCTGCAGCTAAGAATGTCATCTTCTTATCAGCAGACGCATTTGGAGTACTTCCTCCGGTATCCATCCTGACACCGGAACAGACCAAGTACTACTTCTTATCCGGATTCACTGCAAAGCTTGCAGGAACGGAAAGAGGAATCACAGAACCGACACCTACATTCTCCGCATGCTTCGGACAGGCATTCCTTGAACTGCACCCGACGAAGTATGCAGAAGAACTGGTAAAGAGAATGGAAGCAAGCGGCGCAAAGGCTTACCTTGTTAACACTGGATGGAACGGCACAGGCAAGAGAATCTCCATCAAGGATACAAGAGGAATCATCGATGCCATCTTAAACGGTGACATCTTAGATGCTCCTACTAAGCAGATTCCATACTTCAACTTCGAAGTACCGACTGCACTTCCAGGCGTAGATCCAGCAATCTTAGATCCTAGAGACACATATGCTGATGCAGCAGAGTGGGAAGAAAAGGCGAAGGATCTTGCAGGCAGATTCATCAAGAACTTCGTGAAGTACGAAGGAAATGAAGCAGGCAAGGCATTGGTACCGGCTGGTCCTCAGCTTTAAGAAACGAATCCATGAGTTCTCCGAGTGAGGGCTCTTTTTTCTTGCAGCAGATAGAAGAAAGAGGTATTACGAAAATGAGAGGAAAATAGATAATATATTATCTATGCAGCGACATGGAAAGACTTGTATGGGAGACAGCTGAGGAGATGGATATCGCTCTGGCTGAAAGAGTAAAATACTATCGGAAAAGGAAAAAGATATCGCAGGAAGGTCTGGTAGAAAAGAGCGGAGTAAGCCTGGGCTCAATCAAGAGATTTGAGACTACGGGCAACATATCGCTGATTTCACTCACTAAGCTTGCCATGGCACTGGGATGCAGCAGTGAAATACGGAACCTGTTTTCAGACATGCCATATGATAGCATCCAGAAGGTAATCAATGAAAACAGGTAGGGAAAATCCCGATGCAATGTTTTCCGGAAGCAAGGCTGGAACCTTGGCAGAGACGCGTTACGGCTCATGGAGAGCATACCACAGCGATAGGGGGCAAGGGAAAAGGCATTACAGGTGCAGACCTTGTTCAGCTGGGTGAACCGGCAGGACTAGGCGGAAAGTGGTGCATGGATACCGAAAGAGAGATATGTGGCATTGTATATGAAGAACCTGGAAAGTACGTGGATTAATCACGTGCTTTTTCTTTTTTTGCAAAAGGTGTTGACAGCATGTAGAATAGATGTTATTGTATTATTGTCCTAAGTGCTTAGGACAATAAGCAAAAGGAGCTGTTGAAATGAAATGGAAATTAGACGATAGCCGCCCTATATGGCCGCAGCTCAGAGATCATCTGATGCGGGACATCATATCCGGGAAGTATCCGATGGGAGGGAGTTTTCCTACGGTTAGAGATCTCGCAGAGGAAGCGGGTGTCAACAGAAATACCATGCAGAGAGCACTGAGTGATCTGGAAAATGAAGGAATGGTCGTAACGAACAGGACGGCAGGAAGAACAGTTACAGAAGATGCAGAGCTCATTGAGATGAAGCGGAGGATTCTTGCGCTTGAGGTGGCAGGAAGCTTTATTGAGGAGATGAGATCTCTGGGGATAGAAAAGGATGAAGCCCTCGACATCCTGAAGAAGAAAGGAGAGATATCGTGAAAACGATGAATGTATTGGAGTGCAGAGGATTGTCCAAGGCCTTTGGAAATACTCTTGCACTGGATAATGTGAATCTGCAGATTGGCAGAGGAAAGATCATAGGTCTTCTTGGACCGAATGGAAGCGGAAAGACAACGCTCATCAAACTGGCGAACGGACTGATTCAGCCAACGCTGGGAGAAATCCTGATTGACGGCGAGAAGCCGGGCGTATATACAAAGGCACAGATCAGCTACCTTCCGGACCGGACATATTTTGCGGACTGGATGAAGGTAAAAGATGCTCTTGACATGTTTGGAGACTTCTATGAAGATTTCAATCGTGAAAAGGCGGAAAAAATGTGTGAATCCCTTTCCATCGGTATCAATGACAGAATGAAGACCATGTCCAAAGGAACAAAAGAAAAAGTGCAGCTGATTCTCTGCATGAGCAGGAGCGCCCAGCTCTATCTTCTGGATGAGCCGATTGCCGGCGTGGATCCTGCTGCAAGAGACTATATTCTTTCCACAATCATCAACAACTATAACCCGGAAGGAACGGTAATCATTTCCACACACCTGATTTCCGACATCGAAAGGATTCTGGATGAAGTGGTATTCATCTGGAACGGAAGGGTAGAAAGACATGAAACGGTTGATACATTGAAGGAAAGGGAAGGAAAATCTGTGGATGAAGTATTCCGCGACACCTTCCGCATGAGAATATATGAGGAGGCGATGAGAAATGATCAGTAGACTAGCAGATTATGAAATCCGTTCAAGTTTAAAGTATGTCGGCGTTCTCTGGGCAGGCGTGCTGGTAGCATCCATTTTTCTTGGCCTGGCCGGAAAGGTTGTGGATGGCGGGCTGTCCGATCAGCCAAGCACCATTGCAAGCATTGCAGTTGTAGTATTTACAGCGCTCTTTGGCATTCTGTTTGTAGCAATGCTGGTGGGTACGGCTGCAGTCATCATCCTCAGATTCTACAAAGGGCTTTTGGGTGAAGAAGGATATCTGATGCATACACTGCCGGTAAAGACCGGACAGCTGATCATTGCAAAAGGCCTTGTTGCTGCAGGGGTGATTCTGATCACCATTCTGGTATCCATCGTTTCCTTCACCGTTTCGGCAGGAATCACCGGCTTTGATATCTGGAATACACTCAGGTCATTCTTTGAGGCCATCCGGGAATGTCCACCGGCCATTCTTTTGATTATCGAGGCATTTCTCATCATATTGGCATCCATTCTTGCAGAAATCTATGAGATCTATGCGTCCCTTTCCATTGGACAGCTGACCGGAAAGCATAGAGTTCTCCTTTCCATCGGTGCCTACATCGGAATTGAAAGTATCCTCAATACTCTCGGAATCCTGATGATCAGCCTGCTGGTCAATACGAGCCTGGGCGAAAGAATCTCATCCAAATTTGACAGCCTGGCCATGCTGGATACCATGAATACAGGGGATATTGCAGGAAAGGCAATCATGCTGGCCCAGCCGGAAATCATTTTCGTACTGGTCCTGATTCTTGCAGAGGTTGTGATTTTCCACATAGTATCCGAACGGATTCTTTCCCGGAAACTGAATCTGCAGTAGTCGAAAACAAAAAAGGGCAAAAAAAGGGTTGAACTGGGCTTGTACCTATGGTATATTAATTTATGCGTGTAAAAGCAGTACAGCTTTTTAGCTTAAGATATTATCATTATGCAAGGGTGATCACGCCTGAGCAGGAAAGAGGTGAAAGCATGAAGTCAGGAATCCATCCAGAATATGTGGAATGTACAGTAACTTGCGCATGCGGCAACACATTTGTAACGAAGTCAACAAAACCAGAACTTAGACTGGACGTTTGCTCAGCATGTCATCCATTCTTCACTGGCCAGCAGAAGTTCGTAAACAGAGGCGGCCGTGTAGAAAAGTTCAAGCAGAAGTACAACATGGATTAATAAAAATTACCGGAAGTCATATTCCGGTTTTT
>JAZRWY010000019.1:0-4971 GCA_045599945.1 Anaerovoracaceae bacterium
GTCTTTTCTTTCGTTGGTTCCCCTACGGATAAACCATGCATCCAGGTCCTCATCATATACAGTATCTCCGTAATGACCGGTTGCAATATGATAGGCGCCGATTTCATCCGCATAATCCGTAAGCACCTTGAACTTTATGGCCGGATTGCACATGACACATGGATTGGGAGTCCTTCCGCAGCTATACTCTCTGCAGAACCTGTCTGCCACAGCCTCGAAAAAGCTTTCTCGCACATTTTTATACACAAACTGTATTCCTGCTTCCTTTGCTGTTTTTTCGGCCGCCATTCGTCCGTTTTCGTTGTTTTCAAAAATATCAAAATACAGGCCATGGACATCATATCCAGCCTGTTTCAATATGAAAGCGGCGGTAGCACTGTCCACTCCGCCGCTTAATCCCAGAACTACTTTTTTCGGATCCAGATTGTTCTTCATTCCTATTCTTCCTCTGGAAGATCATGGTCGTCCTCATCTGCGTCCGGATCGAATCCTTCCAGTGCAGCATAAGTCTTGCCATTCTTCTGTGCATAATCATAAATTGCTGACTTGATCGCATGATCTGCAAGTACAGAGCAGTGCAGTTTCACTGCAGGAAGTCCGCCAAGTTCATCAACAATCTGCTGATTGGTAATCTGTAATGCTTCCTCTACGGTCATGCCGATAATCATGTCTGTTGCCACGGATGATGAAGCTACTGCTGAGCCGCAGCCGAATGTCTTAAACTTTGCATCCTTGATGACTTCATCTTCTATTCTTAATGAAATCTGCATCATGTCGCCGCATACAGGGCTGCCATAAGTTCCGATTCCATCTGGATTTTCCAGTTCCCCTACATTATGCGGATTCATGAAATGATCCATTACTGTATCGTTATATAATGCCATTGATCTACCAACCTTTCTCTTCACTTATCGGTGAAATCTCTCTTAATCTTGCTACTACCTTCTCCAGACATTCCACAACATAATCGATGTCTTCCTTTGTTGTAAAATCACCTACTGTAAATCTTACAGAGCCATGGATCTTTTCCACGGGAACGCCAAGGGCAGTGAGTACATGGGATGGCTCCAGGGATTTGGAGGAACATGCAGAACCTGTAGATACGGCAACTCCCATATAGTCCAGAAGAAGCAGAATGGATTCTCCTTCGATATATTCAAATGTTATGTTTGCATTTCCCGGATGTCTCTTTTCTCTGCTTCCGTTCACAGACGTATGCGGAATTCCTGTAAGAATCTCCTCAATGAAATAATCCCTTAATGCGCTGCATTCGCGCATATGTTTTTCCAGATTCTTTTCTGCCAGTTCTGCAGCTTTTCCAAAGCCGACAATGCCTGCCAGATTTTCTGTGGATGCTCTTCTTCTGTTTTCCTGCGCGCCGCCATGAATGAAAGATGGAATTCTGATGCCTCTGCGGATATACATGGCGCCTACGCCCTTTGGTCCATAAATCTTATGCGCGGACATGGACATCAAATCAACGCCCAGATCCTTCACATCAATCGGAATGTTTCCAAGACCCTGCACCGCATCTGTATGCATGATGATGCCATGATCCTTTGCAAGCTGGGCAATTTCCTTGATCGGCTGAACCGTACCCACTTCGTTATTCACCATCATGATGGAAATCAGGATGGTGCGGTCGGTAATCGCCTTTCGAATCTCCTCAACATCCACAAACCCTTCCGGATCCACATCAACATAAGTGACTTCATAGCCATGCTTTTCCAGCCATTCGCAGGAATGAAGAATGGCATGATGCTCAATCTTTGATGTAATGATATGATTACCCTTCTTCGCCTGTGCTTCTGCAATTCCCTTTAATGCCCAGTTGTCGGATTCTGTTCCGGAACCTGTAAAGGTTACTTCCGCCGGATCCGCACCGATCAGGCCTGCCAGTTTCGCTCTTGCACCTGTAATTGCTTCTTTTGCTTCTAAGCCGATTGTATATAAACTGGAAGGATTTCCGTACATCTCTGTAAAATATGGAAGCATTTCCTGAAATACTTCTTCTTTTACAGGGGTTGTTGCGGAATAGTCCATATAAACTTGTCTCATCTTATTCTCCTTCATCCAAAATTAATCCAATAATAATTATACCAACATATGTCGAAAATGCAATACTATTTTTCAGGATTCAGGAAAAATTCAAGGGCAAGGTCTGCAACCTTATCCGGTGAAGACGAGATTGTACAGATGGAGTGTCCTTCCCCTTCCATCACATGAAACGGAATGGAATAAATACCGGCAAACTTCTCTGCATATTTCATCGGTACCACCGGGTCAAGCTCACCATGAACCATTTCAGCTGTCAGCTCTTCCGGAGAATATCTTTCAAACAGGTTATATTCAGCCAATTCATCTGCAAAAGCACGGGGGATTCTCATGCCTTCTGCCATGACATAGCCTTTTTCATCCAGTTCCTTCTGCATGGCCGGATCTGTAATGGCAAGATCAGGACCTAGAATGAGCTGGGGCATGATGACTGCTGCAGAACGGAAAAATGCCTTTTTCCCCGCATGTTCCCGAAGTGAACAGTAAAGACCTGTCACATATGCACCATAACTGGAGCTGAAATAGAAAATCTCACAATCCGGATACTTTTCCATCGCATACTGCTCTACAGCCTTGAGACTATACATGCAGTTCGTCACAGTCAGAGGATCGTCCTTTGCTTCATCCGTTCCATGTCCCGGCTGATCATATAACAGGACACCGATTCCCCTTTCCGGCATTCTGCGCAGGAGAAGTTCTCCTGTGGGACAGGTTTTGCTGCTGCTAAAGCCGTGAACCATGATGACAACCTTTTCTGCACCTTCCGGAATCTCGGAAAGACATGGAATGACATGTCCATTATCTTTTTTAATTTTGAATTCTATCATATCTGCCTCCATTTATATACATAACTTAATTATTGTTTATTCATATATCCATTCATCATTATTATATTAACGTAAAAAAAATAAATCTGTCAAGAATCATGCAGATAGGAAAGACAGCCCTCTCGGACTGCCTAGTCTACATACTCAATATCTATGTTATCCAGCTGTGCTCTGAAGTTTGCACGAAATGCTCTTAAATATCTTGCTCGAAGTTCTGTCTGTTCCAGAAGTTCATCTTCTGTAAGCCCGACAGTCTTTTTCTTCCTGGCCAGCTCATTGATTCTGTTTACTAAGTCTTCTGTAATCTGATTTTCCATTGTCTACTACTCCTTCATGGCAAGAACGGTAACGGAAATCATGATGACAATACCGCCTGCAATCTGTAATGGTGTTAATAACGCTTTAAATATAATATACGATGAAACGACTGTTGTCAAAGGTAAAACATTTTCAAAAATGGAAACCATCGTTACTGAAAGCTTTCCGATGGCAAATACATAGCCGAACTCGCCCAAAAGAATGCAGACAAGAGATGTGAGCAGAATAATGGCATAATGGCGGATTTCAAGTCCTTCTATGGAAAACCCGCCGTCACTCGCAGCGATAAGCGGAATCTGCACAATAAGCCCGGAAATGAATAGCCCTGAAAGAAGCGTCAACAGGTCATACCTGTCATAGAGCGGTTTCACATATGCAATGTAAAAAGACCATAGAACTGCTGCAAGAAGCATCAGAATCAGGCCCCTGATGCTGATACCCAGTGCATCTCCAGCAACCAGCATGTAGACTCCTGCGACAGAACCGAGGATGCTGACGATTTTCAGAGGTGTGATTCTGTTTCCGAAAAAAATGGCGTCACTGATCATACCAAAGATAGGAACGGTTGCCATGATCATCGATGAAAATGAAGCGCTGGTAAGCCCGGTTCCCGCATTTTCTACAGTAAAATATATGGACATGCCTAAGACATGTAATCCATCATATATTCGATGGCGATGAAATCCATGCCCCAGAGAAAATTAACAAGTATGATTGCGATTAAGCCTTTGTGTGTATCTTTCATAAACTAGTCCATTACAACAAAATCTGCATCAATTTCAATGTTTCTCATCGGTTTTCCTGAAATCATTTCATATAGACAGGCAAATGAAGCATTGGCATATGCCATGACCCATAATTCCGGAATCGATGTGAAGAAAGAGAGAACTGACATAACCCAAAGTTCCGGCGGTTCAGTTATGGAAAACAGACCGTACAGGAGCCCCTGCAGAAGCCCTGCCAGAATCGCCCAGCCGATAAAGGATACTGTGAGACAGAACATCTTCATCTTGTTACCATTCATCATTCTCTTGCTTTCGTTGATACAGTCCATGATATTCATCTCCGGATGATCTGCCAGAACATAGAAGGCCTGGCTGTACCGGATGGCTGCGATGATTCCTGGAACAATCAGAAGCAGGCTCCATAAAAATATGAAAAGTCCTGTCACGAAAAACAGTCCCATTGCTTTAAAGATATACTCAAAGCCATTAAAGATCTCTGAGGACTGAATCCTGTTTCCACGCACCAGAGAAAGAAACAGCATGGCTATTCCCAGGGTAAATACCGCAGAAAGTGCGAAAGAATACAGGGAAGAAGGTCCGCTCATGATATCTGCATAATCGTAGGTTTTTGCAATATCCAAAACCTGTCCGTCCGCAGGCAGTTTCTTTATTCTGAAAACGTCATCATATAAAATAACCGGGACACTTAAAATGAAATAGTATATGAACAGGGCGAAAACGGCTGTTTTCCAGTTGCCGGAAAGAAAAGATCTTGCCGATTCCCTGATTCTTTTGGATGGTGTTGTAATGATGCAATATCTGCTGTTCATTGAATGCTCCTCCTAATATGGCAATAACAAACCCAATTCCTAGATTAATAATATACTTGAAACACATGAAAAAGTCAATTCTGCCTTCTGCAGATGACGGTGTCAACTTGTTGTGGACTTTTTGATTGACAGAGATCAACTCAATGTGTTAAGTCTCATTATGCCATGATTGGTGCCGTAATGTTTCATGAGCTTCTGTGTTCCTGAATTACCATC